>NZ_JAXHLN010000001.1 GCF_034522235.1 Thiohalophilus sp.
GGGCGCCATTTTCTCCGCCGCCGATGAGCACAGCCTGGATTTGATGGCGCAGGAAGATGTCCAGGAGCTGCTGGTACTGGTGTTCGAGTTACTCAGCGGCCGCGAGATCACCCGGCTGGTGATCGACTATGAAGGAGGTTGGCAACTGGAACGCAGTCTGGATGAGGTAGAGGCGGCGCGCAGCCGTTACAGTGTCAGTCAGGCGATGGCCCTGAGTCGTTTGCATGCCCTGGCTGCCCTGCTGACGGACTACCCCGAGCTGGGATTTGATGAGTCGGTTAGCAGGCTGCTGCCGAAAGAGCTGGTGAACCAGTTGACCGAAGGACTGGAACGTCTGGTATCACAGGAACGGCCGGATGCCCGCACCCGGCAGCATCTGAAAACGATTCTGGAGCTGGTGCGCCAGAGTCGGCGTGCCGGTGAGCAGCTGCACAAATGGCGGGAGCGTTATGTCCGCGATTTGCAGCGCTGGGAAGAGTTGCGTCGGCGTTATTCTCCGGACGAAAAGCGTCTCGAATTGCCTCGCCGGCGCGCGCGGGGATTGCGCATTCGCGAGGAGTCGATTGCCCTGGATGATGCGCAGAAGATCGAGGTGGCCCGTCAGTTTTGCCAATATATGCGGGATCTCGATTATCAGCATAGCGAGGCCGGTCTGCAGCGCGGTGGACGGCCGTTGCAGCGTGATGATCTCAAGCGGCTGGCAATTCGCTTAACACTTATTTTGCAGCCATACGTGCAACTTGCCGATGCCAGCGTCCAGCGGGCGATCGATAGCAGTCGTGCGGCTTACCTCGGTGGTCTGGAAACCGGATTCAGCGCCGATGCCAAGGCCGGGCTGGGTGCTGCCGCGGTCAGAGAGGTACGCGAGGAGCTGGGCAAGAGTGCCGAACATCTGGCGTTGCGTATCACGCGAATGTATCGGGTGCCGCTGAGCGAGTCGATGATCGATTTTCTGGTGGAGCATTACCATGCCACCCGCGAACGGCTGGAAGTCATTGCCGCCACGCCGGTGGACGACACCCCCTATTCCAGCCAGTTCACGGCTGTACTGCTTGGCCTGTCGATGGACTCGGGGCGCTGGCAGCGGATCACCCGGCGTCTTGAGCAACTGCTACAGGATTATGCGCCTTAACCCTTCAGTGAGAGGTGTGCCAGACTAACCCGCGCATGGCGTCACTCCTGGCCGGGTTGTTGTTCTGCTCGTGCGCGTTATACTCGGACGACATCGCGATCAGGCGTTCTGCGTGATCACCCATGAGGAGGCAAATGTGAATAATAATCAAAGCGCCGAGGCCGGCGCTGAAAAGAAAAAATCACAAATCAATCCCCCGGTTTTTTATGGTTCCGCCGCATTAATCCTGGCGTTCGTGATCTTTGGCGCGTCGGTGCCGGAATTCGCCGGTGAAGTTTTCAATGATGTCCAGCAGTGGATTATTGCTACCTTCGGCTGGTACTACCTGTTGTCGGTGGCGGTGTTCCTGGTGTTCAGCATTGCATTGGCTATCAGTTCCTATGGGCAGATTAAACTCGGCCCGGATCACTCCGATCCGGATTACAGTTACCTCTCGTGGTTTGCCATGCTGTTCAGCGCCGGCATGGGGATCGGGATACTGTTTTTCGGGGTGGCCGAACCGGTGATGCATTTCACCAGTCCGCCGGTAGGTGAGGGCGGCGATGCCGCGGCGGCACGTCAGGCGATGTCGATTACCTTCTTTCACTGGGGACTGCATGCCTGGGCGATTTATGCCGTAGTCGGTTTGTCGCTGGCCTATTTCGGATACCGGCACAATCTGCCGCTGACCGTTCGCTCGGCGCTTTATCCCCTCATCGGCGAACGCATTTACGGGCCGATCGGCCACATGGTCGATATTTTTGCGGTACTCGGTACCATGTTTGGTGTTGCCACTTCGTTGGGGCTGGGCGTGTTACAGGTCAACGCCGGGCTCAATTACCTGTTCGATATCCCGCAGTCAGTGCCGGTACAGATCGGGCTTATCGCGGTGATTACCGTTTTTGCCACCGCCTCGGTGGTCGCGGGGCTGGATGCCGGCATCAAGCGGCTCTCGGAACTGAATCTGGTGCTGGCGATCTTGTTGCTGTTGTTTGTGCTGATCGTCGGGCCGACCCTGTTCCTGTTGCATACCCTGGTACAGAACACCGGAGGCTATCTCAGTGAAG
Source organism: Thiohalophilus sp. (assembly GCF_034522235.1). Lineage (NCBI taxonomy): Bacteria > Pseudomonadati > Pseudomonadota > Gammaproteobacteria > Thiohalomonadales > Thiohalophilaceae > Thiohalophilus > Thiohalophilus sp. Next base: position 2,179 of record NZ_JAXHLN010000001.1, read on the forward strand.
TCGTGAGCATGACCTTTAATCTGTACGCCTACGATCCCAATGGCTGGATTGGCGGCTGGACACTCTTTTACTGGGGCTGGTGGATGGCCTGGTCACCGTTTGTCGGCATGTTTATCGCACGGGTTTCGCGCGGGCGCACCATTCGTGAATTTATCCTTGGGGTATTATTCGTGCCGGTCGGTTTCACCTTTATGTGGATGACCTTCTTCGGCGGTACGGCGATCAGCATGGAGCTGGGCGAGCTGGCCGGGGTGGTCTCGGGGGCGGTGTCCGAGGATGCGTCAATTGCGGTTTTCGCCATGTTCGACCAGCTGCCCTGGTCGATGCTGGCTTCGGGGATTGCCACATTGCTGGTGGTGACCTTCTTCGTTACCTCCTCGGACTCGGGATCCCTGGTGATCGATATTATCACCTCCGGCGGGCATACCGATCCGCCGGTGCGTCAGCGCATCTTCTGGGCGCTCAGCGAAGGGGTAGTGGCTGCCGTGTTACTGCTGGCCGGCGGTCTGACCGCCCTGCAGACCGCCTCCATCGCCGGGGCGCTGCCGTTCAGCGCCATCATGCTGTTTATTTGTTACGGCCTGTGGAAAGGGCTGCGCATGGAGGGGATGAAGCGTCTGGCCTTTGAGACCGTGCCGGCGACGCCGATGGTCTCCTCGAGCAAGGTCCAGTGGCAGCAGCGGCTGAAAAAACTGATCAGCCATCCGAAAAAAGCCGAGGTCCTCAACTTTCTGACCAGCACCGTCAAGCCGGCGCTGGAGAAGGTTGCCGAGGAGATCCGCAAGGTGGATGCCGAGGTGGAGGTCGAGGTCCAGCAGGAAGAGAAGAGTGTGGCGTTGCGGGTCAAACACGGGGAGGAGCCGGAGTTTACTTACGGCGTGTATGCCGCCGGGCATCTGCTGCCGACCTTCGCGTTTCCCGAGTTCGACGCCGCCGGGCCGGATGCGAGCAAGCGTTATTATCGTGCCGAGGTCTATCTGGCTGAAGGCAGTCAGCATTACGACATCTGGGGTTATGTCGAGGAACAGGTGATCGGGGATGTGCTGGGTCAGTATGAGAAGCACATGCACTTTCTGCATCTGACCCGCTGATGCCCCGAGGTGCCGGGAGGCTTGCGAGTTTGTGACCTGATCCGGAACTTTCCCCGCCCCGGCATGTCAGAATTAATGAGCGCAGTAATGCGCTTATTCCCGCAACCCTCCCTGTAGTGGGAATTAAAAGCCCGGTTTCCCCAAGCCGGGCTATTTTGAAGGCCCCGGACGGCGCTTTATCCCCACTTCGTCCGGGGCATTTTTTTGCCCCGGCGGAAACCCGCTCAAATCATGCAGGCTCCGTTTGCGGCTTTGCCCCCGGACAGGTTATTCAGGTATCAGGTCAGAAGCGCTGTGTTATCCCGAAACTTGTAACAGTAAACTCCAGATAATCTTCATCGTGATACATCATGTAATTGATATCGATGGCCGTTCTTTGTGAAACCAGGTATTCGATGCCCGCCCCATAGGACATGTCTGACTCGCGTTCTTTGGGCTGAATACCCAGTCCGCTGACTTCAAAGGTGCTGTGTGACCAGCCGAGCAGGGCATACAGTTTGTAGGTATCGCCGATATCGCCACGCAGGAAAAGCGAGGTCGTGTGTTTGTTGTGCAGCTTGCCACCGGCATCGGTCCCATGAATGAGATTGTCACCGGAAGTACCATAGAGAAAGTGGGCCTCCAGGGCAAAATGGGGCACCAGATACTTGCCGTAGCGCACTCGCACTCCGTCCAGATCATATATAGAACCATTGGACGTTTCATACTTGCCCCAGGAGTAATCCAGCCCCAGGTACTGCTCGGTTTCGGCGGCGAGCGCCAGATTGGCAAACAGGGCGAGCGCCAGGAAGCTGATGAGTTTTTTCATTATTAGTAATCCCCTTAAGAAGTGTCTTTAAGATTATGATTTTAAATCAATAATCTTTCAAGTAATAAAGGGGTTATTTTCAGGCTAAATCGGCGAGCCGGATACCCGCCAGGTGAGCGGTGCCCCGCGCCAGCCAGGACCGTCTAGCACGCAGGAAGGTCTTTACACAGGTCCTGGCAGGCGCGGGGCGCCTGGCAACGTTCACACTGATCGGGTATTTGCAGAGTCCTTATTATTTACCTCTCGATACGGAGGTTCTCAGCCGTGACCTCTGGCATCAGTGCTTAAAATGCGGCATCAAAGCCCAGCAGCAGATAATTTTCATTGGTCAGGTGGCCGGTCCAGTAGGTGCCACTTTTCTCTACCTTGTCCTGCAGATCGGCGTTGAGCTCGATCACCCCCTTGACGTTGCGCATGAAGTAATAGGACGCCGTATAGGTCAGGGTCTCCATGGCGATGCCTTCGTAGATGGTATCGGTGTTTTCCAGATCCCCGGCGTCGGCGTAGTTATACAGCAGCGAATGGGCCCAGCGCGGGCTGTGGATGTAGTCGATGCCGACAAAGCCGCCGAACCACTCGTATTTCTGGTCTTCATCGATAAAGCCGTCCCATTCGTTCCACAGGGCCTGGGCAAACCAGTAGGTCTTGTTGCCGATCTTGCCGTTGAAATCGAGGCCGACGATGTTCTTGTCGGTGTCGCGATCACCGCTGCCGGTGCCGGCAATTGATGTCAGATCGACGTTTTTCTGCTGGCCGCTGTAACCGAACAGGCCGGCCGCCACCGGGCCGATATCGCCGCCGATGCGGCCGAACACCGCCTTGGAGGTGTCGTTATCGAACAGGTGATCCGCGCGTTGATAGCCGGGGCTGTTGATGGTGAGGTTTTGTTTGATGCCGTTGCCGTTGACCAGGCCGATGGCCAGATCGAGCGGCCCGGCGCTGGTGTCAAAAATGGTGCCACGATCATAGGTGATGCCGGCCATGCGATAGGCCATGTAGTCCTGGAAGGTCAGGCGGGTCTCGCGCGGGAACATCAGATCCGAGACCTGGAACTGGCCGAGCATCATGCCCACATCCGAGCCGAACAGGGCATCGTGGGAGAACCAGGCATCCTCGACGATGGTCTGGCCGTTGTCGCCCTTCTCGGCGAAGATGGCGTAAAAGTAATAGGTGATGTGCTCCGACAGTGGCGCGCTGGAGAGCATCTTGATCAGATAGGGCGACTGGAAGTCGCTGTCCACTTCGGTGGTCTCGCCAGTGCCTACGTCGATCGCCTCGGCATCGCGCGCCTGGGCAAAGGCCTGGGCGCGAAACGCGATCGGCGGGGTTTTGGCCAGGGCCAGCATGTCGTCGCCGGTGGCCACGGTGTTGTCCTTCCAGTTGGGCAGGCGGAAGTTGGAGTCGGCGAAACTTTCCCCGAACTCGTTCAGTTTGGGAAAGGCGGCGTGACAGGTGGCGCAGGACATTTTGTAGTCGCGGGCGAAGGCCGGCATGGCGTTCGCCTCGGGCAGTAACAGAATCAGCAGCAGCAAACTGCTGAACAGCGTGTGCAGATGAAAGCGTTTGAGCATGGTCGTTCTCCCCGTTGCAGTGGCAAGTTGTTTTATCGAGCCGGCCCGGGATAACTCTTCGGTTATGGCAAGTCCGGGCGGATCGGTTGCTTGTCGGGAGAGTCTAGCGGGTTTTTCTGAAATGAAACTGAATCGGGCGGGTGGCGCAAAGATTTAACAAACGTTCACAATCGCCGCCTGTTACCGGAACGGTTTGCGCACTACGCTGTAACGGTCTGACCCCGCTTTACCCAGAGCGGGATTCAAGGCCCGGTCCCCAATGCCGGGCGAATTTGGCCCCGGAATGACGCAATTCCCCACATCCCAACCCCTGTTCCGGGGTTTTTTTTATTTCCCTTGATCCGGCTCAAGGTCGAGCCAGCGGTTGACCACGTTTAATGCCTCCTCGAGCCCCTGTTTTTTGGTGGCCGAGAACAGCTGCAGGGACGTCTGCGGGTAGTCGGCAAGCTGTTTGCGCACCGCCAGCAGGGTATTTTGTGCCGGGCCGCGTTTGAGCTTGTCGGCCTTGGTCAGCAGGATGTGCACCGGCAGCTCGGCATGACGGCTGAAATCGAGCATTTGCCAGTCGTAGTCGGTCAGGGGATGGCGGATGTCCATCAGCAGGATCAGTCCGGCCAGTGACTCGCGCTGCTGCAAATAGGTGGCCATGGTCTCGCCCCACTGGCGCTGGACCGCCTCGGGCACCCGGGCAAAGCCGTAGCCGGGTAGATCCACCAGCCGGCGCCGATCGTCCAGAGCGAAAAAGACCAGATGTTGGGTACGCCCAGGGGTTTTACTGGTGCGGGCCAGGGCCTTGCGGCCGGTCAGGGCGTTGAGGGCACTGGACTTGCCGGCATTGGAACGCCCGGCGAATGCCACTTCGGCACCGCTGTCCGCCGGGGCCTGATGCGGTTGGGGGACGCTGAGCAGAAAGCGGATTTCGGCGTAGGGGCGGCGTAAGTGGTTGAGTTGATTGCTCACGGGGCTCAATAGTGGGTTTCGTGGTGGCTCTGGGGTATAATAGGTCGCCTTGACCAGATTACGGGCGGCTGATATATAGTCAGCCGCTTTATTACGGGATTCTAGCATGGCGAACTTGGGGATGGCGTCATGGTCAAACTTTTATCCGTATCATCAACATAAGCTTGAAGCTATTAGGAGTAGACAATGAAAAAAGTAATTACCGGTACTGTCGTATCTCTGGCCATGCTGGGTCTGGCTTCCGTTGCTCAGGCGGCCGAAGGTCAGAACGTTTATCAACAGGCCTGCTTTGCCTGTCACGGCACCGGCGCTGCCGGCGCACCCAAGCTGGAAAAGAGCGCCTGGGGTGATCGTTTGGCAAAAGGCAAGGACACGCTGTATAACCATGCGCTGAACGGATTCAATGCCATGCCGGCCAAGGGGGGTCGTGCAGATCTGAGCGATGCCGATGTCAAGGCGGCTGTGGACTACATGCTTTCCGAAGTTCAGTAAACGTTTGAGTTCGAACAGTTTGTCAATAATCGTAAGGTTGGTTTAATCACAAATGAAGTATACAACGCTCGTTAGTATTCTCGCGGCTTCCCTGCTCGCACCGGCGTTTGCATTCGCGGCTCCGGCCGGGGATGCCGGTGCAGGAGAAGCCAAGGCCCAGTCCTGCGCCGCCTGTCACGGGGCGAAAGGCAACAGTGCTGTTGCCAATTTCCCCAAGCTGGCCGGTCAGCACGCCGGGTACACAGCCAAGCAACTGGCGGACTTCAAGCAGGGCGAGACCCGTTCTGATCCCATTATGGCGGGTCAGGTGGCCGGCCTGAGTGAGCAGGACATGGCGGATCTGGGTGCCTACTATGCCAAGCAGTCTGTGAGCCTGGGACAGGCCGACGAGGAACTGGCGGTGTTGGGTGAAAAAATCTACCGCGGTGGCAACAGCGAACGAGGCGTCAGCGCCTGTATCGCCTGTCACGGTCCGACCGGGGCCGGCAATCCGGCCGCGAACTTTCCGCTGTTAAGTGGCCAGCACGCCGAATATCTGGTGAAGGCCCTGGAGGATTTTCGTGGCGGCAAACGCACCAATGATATGGGCGGGATGATGCAGGATATCGCTTCGAACATGAGCGACAGGGAAATCAAGGCGGTTGCCTCTTACATTTCCGGCCTGCATTGATCTCCGACTGCTGATCGGCTTACTCAAACGGCAGTAATAAAAAGGGCGGATTTCCGCCCTTTTTTGCGTGGGTATACAGGTTTTTTTCGAATTGCGGAACTAACCCGGCGTGGCGGTGACTTATTTGTGTCAGTGCGGATATCCGCGGCGGTAACAATTCTAATACCACATCAACCGTATTCTGACAGTGCTCAAAGTGTGCAGTACGGGAACTCCGGTACAGGGAGATTGGCGGATCATACTTCCTGAATAATCCCGCGGTTAAATTTGCCCGAATGTGTGATAGCGTAGCGCACCAAATTGACAGTTATATTGGCGAGTGATGGTGAGTAAATCCCAACAACAAAAACCAGAAAAACCAGTCCGCTTGTGGCTGGAGTTCCTCGGGTCCATGAATCTCGCGATTACCATGCTGGTGGTAATCGCCGTAGCCTCGGTGATCGGGACGGTCCTGCAGCAAAACCAGCCCTATCAGGACTACATCATCAAGTTCGGCCCCTACTGGCACGCGATATTCAAGGCGCTGGATCTGTACGATGTCTACAGCGCCCTCTGGTTTTTATTGTTGCTCGGCTTTTTGCTGTTGAGTACCAGCGTCTGTATCTATCGCAATGGGCCGCTGATGTTGCGCGACATGCGCCACTACCGCCTGAGCATGAAGGAAAAGTCCCTGCGAGTAATGCGCAATTTTCGCGAGTGGACGCTGAACGATTCCCCCGAGGCGGTGGAACAAACCTTTGCCCGCTACCTGAATAATAAAGGCTATCGGGTACGCCGCAAGACGGCGGAAGGGACGACTGTCATGGCCTTCATGAAGGGCCATATGAACCGGCTGGGCTATCTTTTCACCCATGTAGGTATCGTGGTTATTTGTGTGGGTGGCCTGATGGACGGCAATCTTAATTTGTCGATGAAAGAGTGGCTGGGCAAACTCAAACTGGAAACCCGGGATATTTCCGCCAGCGAAGTGCCTGATGTCAGTCGCCTGGGCCCGCGGGACAACTGGTCCTTTCGCGGGAGTATCACCCTGCCCGAGGACAGCATTAGTAATCTGGTGTTTCTGAACATACGTGACGGCTATCTGGTGCAGGAGCTGCCGTTTGCAGTGGAGCTCAAGGAGTTTCGGGTCAGGTATTATGATTCCGGCCAGCCCAAGTCGTTTGAAAGTGATTTGCTGATTCATGATGATCAACTGGATACGCCGCTGGAGAAGACCATCGCGGTGAATCATCCGCTCATTTACCGCGGCTATGCTATTTACCAGGCCAGCTTTGCCGACGGGGGCACCAAAATGGCGCTCAACGCGTGGCCGTTGTTTGACGCGGCTCCCGAACCGGTGGAGCTGGTGGGGAAGGTCAATGCCCGGCGCCAGATCGAGACCCCGGACGGCACCCTGACGATCGAGTTCGAGAATTTTCAGCAGTTTAATGTTTTTCCCGCCGAGCAGGTGAGCGCGAGCGGCGAAATGGAACAGGGCGGTGAAGCGGTTAGCGGGACTGACATGGTCCGCGGCGGTGAAATGGGCCGCAGCGACAAAAAGTTTGTCAATTTCGGCCCCAGTTTTACCTTCAAGTTGCGTCGCCCCAGCGGTGAGGCGCGTGAATATGTGAATTACATGGCGCCGGTAGAGCAGGAAGGGCACTATTACTTTTTAAGCGGGATGCGTGAACGTCAGGCGGAACCGTTCCGGTATCTGCATATTCCGGCCGATGACAAGATGTCCATTGACCGGTTTATGCGTTTTCACGCCTGGCTGAATGACAAAGAGCGGGTTCGCCGGATTGCAGAACAGAGTGCCAGTCAGGCCATGTCCTCGGCAGATACCCAGGACGAAGACATGCTGCAAAACATTGTCACTTCCATGGTGCGTCTGACCAGCGAATTTACCCGGGGGGGCTATCAGGCGATCGATCAACGCATTCGGCAGACCGTGCCTGAAGAGCAGCAGATGCAGGTGGCGGAAACCTATCTGAAGATCCTCAACTCGGTGCTGGAAAACATGTACTGGGAGTTACTGGAGAATGAGGGAGCCGTCGCTGGAGAGGGTATTACTGCCGAACAGGATCGCTGGTTCGAGGATGCGGTGAATGCCCTGGCATCTATGGGGCCATACGGCTCGCCGTTCTATTTGCAGTTAACCAATTTTGATTTACGGGAGGCCTCGGGCTTGCAGATCACCCGATCACCCGGTAAAAATGTGGTCTATCTCGGCTGTGTTATGTTGATCATCGGCGTGTTTATGATGTTCTATATTACTCACCAGCGCTTGTGGGTGATGATTCGTCCGGAAGGCCAGGGCAGCCGTGTTATGCTGGCTGGCATGGGTAACCGGAATCAACGTGATTTCAGCAAGGTTTTCGATACGCTTGGCGACGAGCTGGAGCAACATTACGCGTCGCGCCAATAACGACAGACAGGTGACAGCATATGGCGGTAACCAAGGAACAACTGAACGAGAGCTTCGGCAAACAGTCCTTCTTTAAACAGCTGAGTCTGTTCGACTGGATCTGGGCAGCGGTCCTGCTGTTCGGTGCCGGCTTTGCCTGGAATAAATACTCGGCACTGATGGACCATTACGAAGTGGGTATCCTGTTTGGTACCGCGCTGGCATTGATCGCCCTGGGCTGGTACTGGAAAGCGACCCGCTATTTGATGATCGCCATTGCCGCGATCAGTCTGTTCGCCGTCAGTCTCTATGGTAATGATCTGGGGCAGGCCGAGCAGAACTTCTTCCTCAAGTTCCTGCTCTCCAGCCAGTCCGCCACCATGTGGATGAGTGCCCTGTTTGTCATGGCCACGGTGGTTTACTTTGTCTATCTGGCAAAACCCAACGAGTTTGTCGGGCGCATCGCCAGCTCGATGGTCTGGGTCGCTACCACCATGGGTTTTGTCGGCCTGATGGTGCGCTGGCGCGAATCCTATCTGATCAGTCATGACATTGGTCATATCCCGGTCAGTAACCTGTATGAAGTCTTTATCCTGTTCGCGATCATTACCGCGTTGATCTATCTGTTTTATGAAGCGCGCACCAAAACCAGGGCGATGGGCGGCTTTGCACTGCTGATCATTTCCGCTTCCATCGCGTTTTTGTTGTGGTATCACTTCGAAAAAGGCGCGCACGAAATCGAGCCGCTGGTACCGGCCCTGCAAAGCTACTGGATGAAGATCCATGTTCCGGCCAACTTCGTGGGTTACGGCGCCTTTGCCCTGGCGGCCATGCTGGGACTGGCCTATCTGCTGGTCGACTGGCGTCAGCAGAAGAACCCGCAAAGCACCTTTGTGGCGCGCATGCCCACGCTGGATATCCTGGATGACGTGATGCACAAGACCATCGCGCTGGGCTTTGCCTTCTTCACCGTCGCCACCGTGCTCGGCGCCATGTGGGCCGCCGAGGCCTGGGGCGGTTACTGGTCGTGGGATCCGAAGGAGACCTGGGCACTGATCGTCTGGCTTAACTATGCCGCCTGGCTGCACCTGCGCCTGACCAAGGGCTGGCGTGGCGCCCCGTTGGCCTGGTGGGCGATCATCGGCCTGTTCGTCACCACCTTCGCCTTCCTGGGTGTGAATATGTTCCTCTCCGGCCTGCATTCCTACGGCGAGCTGTAACATTTTTTCCGTTCTCTGGTGTTAACGCAGAGGACGCGGAGGCGCAGAGACGCGGAGAAAGAACTTTAATGTTATTCTTTCGTGAAGGAGGGGGTGTTTAGCTGGGTGTGAGAACATGACTTGCCATCATGTTGCCCCGATAAATCAGTAGTTGATACAGGTCTCCGGGCCCAATTCACAAAACTCTGCGCCTCCGCGTCTCTGCGACCTCCGCGTTCATAACCGGACTTGAGAAGAGGCTGGCGGATGGGTCCGTTGCCGTACATGTACTGGTTGAAGCTGGCGATATCCAGGCTCAGCCGGCGGAACAGGTGGTCCAGGCTGATAATAGCGTGCTCCAGCAGGTTGACGGCGATGAACGGGTGCTCGACACGCAGGCGGTTGTACAGGGTGCGGGTCAGTTTGAGCAGGCGGGTGTCGCCGGCGCTGGCGCGGATCCGGGCGGAGCGGGCCTGGCGGTCAAAAAAGGACATCTCGCCCATCACCTCGCCCTCCTTGAGGCGGCCGATTTCCACATCTTTACTGTGATTTTCAAAAAACAGAGCGACTTCACCCTTTATAATAAAGAACAGGGCCTCGCCGACTTCGCCGATATCCGCGATGACCTCGTTTTTTTTGAAGAAAACAGGCTCGGTGAACTCCATCAGGGTTTTGACTTCATTCAGAGTGAGTGATTCACACAGGTGTTGCTGGTTGAGAAAATCGGCTATGTCGATCTGTTTGGCAGGTTTTTTCGTTGGCATGGCAATCTCCTCATTGTGCAGGGTGTAGCTTACCGGATGCGGGTTGTGAGGGGAATCGAGGGACTGTCACTTGCTTCGTGTAGTGAGTTTGAATAGTCTGATAATTATTAGCGGTATGAGAGGAGTGATTAATGAAAATGATTTTGCGTACATGGGCACCGATTTTGGTCCTGGCTCTGCTGAGCACGGCGCCGGCGACAGCGGAGTATGCCGAGGGGATCGAATATCGGAGCATCTCGCCGGCGGTGGGGAAGTTGACGGACAAGCCCCGGGAGGTCGTGGAGCTGTTCTGGTACGGCTGCCCGCACTGTTATAACTTCGAGCCGAAAATCAACAACTGGGTCGAGAGCAAGCCGGAAAACGTCGGCTTCGAACGCGTGCCGGCCGTATTCATGCATCCGCGGACCGGGCAACCCAATCCCAAATGGGCCTTCCATGCCAAGCTATTCTATACCGCCGAGCTTTTGGGTGTGCTTGATAAAATCCACGAACCTCTGTTTGAGCGGATCCATGAAAAAGGTCAGCATATTCATACCAGCAGTGAAGCGGAAGCCTTTTTTGCCGAGTTTGGTGTCGACGCCGAAAGTTTCAATAACACACTCAACTCGTTCGCGGTCGACAGTAAAGTTCGCCGGGCGATTGAGCTGACCAGGCGATACGGCACCGGCGGTGTCCCGACCTTGATCATCGATGGCAAATATATTACCGACGGCCCCATGTCGGGTGGTCACGATGCAATGCTGGGTGTTGTAAAGCAATTACTGAATGAAAAGACTGAATAGTTCGATTCTTTTGTTTGGCATCGCGAGGATGAATTACAAATCATAAGTTAATCCGGAGAGTTATGGCGGGAGGGAGCGATAACCGCCTGATTCGATCGTTGCAGACGTTGTCCGGGCTCAACCAAACGAGAGGATAAGCTCCTCAGGCTTAACCGCCCGAAATTAAACAGCAGGAGAAAGAGTCAATGAAAGCCGCGGAACTGTTCGTGCGCTGTCTCGAACACGAGGAAGTTGAATATGTTTTTGGCATTCCCGGGGAAGAGAACCTGGATGTCATGGATGCACTGCTGGACTCGGATATCAACTTCGTTACCACTCGTCATGAGCAGGGTGCGGCATTCATGGCCGATGTTTACGGGCGGCTCACCGGCAAGGCCGGCGTCTGCCTGGGTACGCTGGGACCGGGCGCGACCAACCTGTTCACCGGCGTGGCGGATGCGAATATGGACCATGCCCCGCTGGTCGCCATAGCCGGCCAGGCCAGCACACACCGGCTGCACAAAGAGTCGCACCAGGTCCTCGATCTGGAAGAGATCTTCCGTGCGATCACCAAATACTCATCGCGTTTACTGAGCCCGGACATCATTCCCGAGGTTGTACGCAAAGCCTTCAAGGTGGCGCAGACCGAAAAGAGCGGTGCCTGTTTTATCGAGTTTCCGGAAAATATTGCGGAAATGGAGATCGACGATCGGCCCCTGCCCGTTAGCTATCCGTATCCGCCCGAGCCGCCGGGAGAAAAAGTGGATCGGGCCGCAGACCTTATCTCGCGGGCGAAGAACCCGATAATCCTGGCTGGCAACGGCGTTATTCGCAGCCGTGCCTGGCAGCAGTTGGCCGACTTTGCCGAGAAAATGCGGATTCCGGTGGCGAACACCTTCATGGCCAAGGGGGTCATTCCGTTCAAGCACTCCATGGCGCTGGGAAGCGCCGGCCTTCAGGCGAATGACTATGTCAGTTGTGGTTTTAGCAAGGCCGATGTGATCATCTGCGTGGGTTACGATCTGGTCGAATATCACCCCTATCTCTGGCATCCGACCAAGGATCGCACCATTATTCACATTGACAACTCACCAGCCGAAGTCGATGCATTTTATCCGGTGAGTGTCGGTGTGGTTGGCGATATAAAGCATTCATTGTTACGGATCATGCAAGTGGCCAGCCCGCACACAGGTACGGCAATGAAGAGCCTGCGCAAGGCACTGATCGAGGACATGAACCAGCACAAGGATGACACCACGATCCCGCTCAAGCCGCAGAAAATCATCTGGGACCTGCGCACGGCGATGGATTTGGAGGATATTGCGCTGTGCGATGTAGGTGCGCACAAGATGTGGATGGCACGCATGTTCCGTTGTGAATTTCCGAATACCTGTTTGATCTCCAACGGCTTTGCCAGCATGGGTATTGCTGTGCCCGGTGCGGTTGCCGCCAAACTGGCTTTTCCGGATCGCAAAGTGGTGGCGGTCACCGGTGACGCCGGGTTTATGATGAATTCTCAGGAGATCGAAACCGCGATGCGTATGAAAACCCCGATGGTCATTCTGATCTGGAACGACAACGGTTACGGTTTGATCGAATGGAAGCAAATGAGCAGTTTTGGGCGCAAGTCGCATGTTGATTTTAACAACCCGGATTTCGTCAAATATGCCGAATCATTTGGCGCCAGGGGTTATCGGATTGAAAAGGGCGAGGACCTGCTCCCGACACTAAAAACCGCCCTGGCTGATAACACCGTAAGTATTATCGACTGTCCGGTTGATTATAGTGAAAATCTCAAGTTGACCCAGAAGCTGGGTGAGATGATTTGTCCGATCTAGATTGAGTAATCATGCCTCATAAAATTGAAACCCGGCCGGAGGCGCAAATACTGAGAATTCTCAGTTACAACGTCCAGGTCGGGATCAAAACCAGTCGCCCGCATCAATACCTGACGGGAAGCTGGCGGCATGTCCTGCCATGCGCCAAGCGTTTGGGTAACCTGGATCTTGCCGCGCAAGTAATGAAAGATTTTGATATCGTCGGTGTACAGGAAGTGGATGCTGGCAGTCTGCGCAGCAACTTCATCAATCTGACCGAATATCTTGCGGAACGGGGCAATTTCCCTTACTGGCATCATCAGATCAATCGGCGCTTTGGGCGCCTTGCCCAGCACAGCAACGGTCTGCTCAGCCACTTTCATCCCGCCGAAGTCAGGGATCTTCGTCTTCCGGGTCTGATTCCCGGTAGACAGGCTATTCTTGCCCGATACGATTCGGGAGGAGATACACTGGCCGTGATCGTCGTGCATCTTGCGCTCAGTCGCCGGGCGCGACTGATGCAGATGGATTATCTGGCGGATATCGTCAACAGCTTTCCGCATGCGATTATCATGGGTGATATGAATTGCCGTCACGATAGTAAAGAGATGCAGCATTTGATCAGGCTTACACGACTGCATGAGCCTATAAAGGATCTGCATACATTCCCGAGCTGGCGCCCGCAACACAATATCGATCACATTCTTGTCACATCCGAGCTGACGGTGAGTAAAGCCAAGGAACTGGAGCATTTTGGCTCGGATCATCTGCCAATGATGATGGAGGTACGTCTTCCTGAAGGCATGGAGTTTCATCGCTATCAGCGTAGCAAGCCAGTGAAGTTGAACGACTATCTGCAAAATCATGACGATTTTTCAGGTTTATAACAATGATACTCCGCGCTAACCGAAATAAAGCCTGATGTTTTTAATCGGATTGACAAAGTTGTTTGCCGACTATCCGTAGACGAAACAGACAGGACGATCTAATCTTTGGTGGTGAACAAGCTGACATAAAAGGATGTGCTGCGCCATGCCTGTATCCTCTACTTTGACCATCGACGGCAACCAGGCCGCCGCGACTGTTGCGCACAAACTCAATGAGGTGATTGCGATTTATCCCATTACCCCGGCCTCGCCAATGGGGGAATGGGCTGATGAATGGTCGTCGCGCGGTCAGACCAACCTGTGGAATACGGTACCGCACGTCGTCGAGATGCAAAGTGAAGGCGGCGCCGCCGGTGCAATACACGGTGCCCTGCAAACCGGTGCCCTGACCACGACGTTCACTGCCTCGCAAGGGCTGTTGTTGATGATCCCCAACATGTACAAGATTGCCGGGGAGCTGACCCCGACGGTTTTTCATGTTGCCTCCCGCTCACTGGCCTGTCAGGCCCTGTCGATTTTCGGCGATCACAGTGATGTGATGAGCGCTCGTATGACCGGTTTCGGCTTTCTGTGCGCCAACTCACCCCAGGAGGTCATGGACATGGCCCTGATCGCCCAGGCGGCGAGCCTGGAGGGACAGGTGCCGATGGTGCATTTCTTCGACGGTTTTCGCACCTCTCATGAGGTCGCCAAACTGCAGGGCATCGACGATGAGGTGCTCGCGGCAATGATCCGCTCCGACTGGATCGAACGCCATCGTCGCAACGCCCTCTCGCCCGAGCATCCCGTGTTGCGCGGCAGCTCACAGAACCCCGATATCTATTTTCAGGCGCGGGAAACCGTCAATTCCTTTTATGAAAAACTCCCCGGTATTGTGCAGCAGACGATGGATCGCTTTGCCGAACTGACCGGTCGCCAGTACCAGCTGTTCGATTATGTCGGCAGCGAGAAGGCCGAGCGGGTCATAATCCTGATGGGTTCGGGCGCCGAGGCGGTCCAGGAAACGGTGGCGTATCTTAATCGTCAGGGTGAAAAAGTCGGACTGCTCAAGGTGCGGCTCTATCGGCCTTTTGAGGCCGACGCCCTGATTCACGCGCTGCCGACAAGTGTCAAAAAAATCGCGGTGCTGGATCGCACCAAGGAACCGGGGGCTGACGGCGAGCCCCTGTACAAGGATGTGGTCACGGCGCTGGCCCAGCATTATTGCAGCGGCGAATGTCGCTTCGACGGGATGCCGACCGTGATCGGCGGCCGTTACGGGCTTTCTTCCAAGGAGTTCACGCCGGGGATGATCAAGGCGGTGTACGACGAGCTGCGCGGGGATAAACCGAAAAATCACTTTACCATCGGCATTCACGACGATGTCACGCATACCAGCCTGGACTGGGATTCGGCTTTTCGTACCGACGCCCATGCACAGACATTCCAGGCCATGTTCTATGGACTGGGCAGCGACGGGACGGTCAGTGCCAACAAGAACAGCATCAAGATCATCGGTGAATCGACCGACCTGTATGCCCAGGGCTATTTCGTCTATGACTCGAAAAAAGCCGGGGCGGTTACGGTCTCGCATCTGCGTTTTGGTTCTCAGCCGATCCGCTCCACCTATCTGATCGGTGACAACGACGCCGATTTTGTTGCCTGCCATCAGCCGGTATTTCTCGAGCGTTTCAACATGCTCGACAAGGCAAAGCAAAACGCCGTGTTTCTGCTCAACTCGCCGGAGCCGGCCGACCGGGTATGGCAAAGCCTGCCACGTAAAATGCAGCAACAGATCATCGACAAACAGGTCCGTTTTTATACCGTCGACGCCTATGCCGTTGCCGAGCAGGCGGGGATGGGTAAGCGTATCAATACCGTCATGCAGACCTGTTTTTTCGCCATCTCCGGTATTCTGCCGCAGGAACAAGCTATCAAATCGATCAAGGAAGCGGTGGAAAAAACCTATGGCAAAAAAGGCCGGCGGATTGTCGAGATCAATTTCAAGGCGATTGATGAAACGCTGGCGCGCTTGCATGAGGTGACTATTCCCGGCCAGGTGGATAGCGAGTTCGATGTCGCGCGGCCGGTACCGGCGAAGGCGCCCGACTTCGTGCAACAGGTAACCGGCGAGATCATTGCCGGCCATGGTGATGATGTGCCGGTCAGCCGGTTACCGGCCAATGGCAGTTATCCGCTGGGGACCGCGCGGTATGAAAAGCGCAACCTGGCGCTGGAGATCCCGGTCTGGGAGCCCGAGCTGTGTACCCAGTGCGGTAAATGCCCGCTGGTCTGTCCGCATGCGGCGATTCGCAGCAAGATATTCAGTGAGGCGGAACTGAAAAACGCACCGTCAGATTTCAAGGCCCATTCGATGCTGGGCAAGGGTTTTCCAGAAGGGATGATGATCAGCTATCAGGTAGCACCGGAGGATTGTACCGGTTGCGGCCTGTGCGTGGATATCTGCCCGATTCACGACAAATCCAACGCCAGTCGCAAGGCGCTGAACATGGCGCCGCAACCGCCGTTGCGTGAGCAGGAACGGGAGAACTTTGATTTCTTTCTGGAACTTCCGGAATATGATCGGCGCGAGCTGAAGGTGACCACGCTCAAGGGCTCCATGGTGATGGAGCCGCTGTTCGAGTTTTCCAGTGCCTGTGTCGGTTGCGGCGAGACGCCGTACCTGAAACTGGCCAGCCAGCTGTTTGGCGATCGCATGCTGGTGGCCAATGCCACCGGCTGCTCCTCCATCTACGGCGGCAACCTGCCCACCACACCGTGGTCCACCAACCGGGAAGGGCGCGGCCCGGCCTGGAACAACTCGCTGTTCGAGGACAACGCCGAATTTGGCCTGGGGATGCGCATTGCGGTCGACAAGCAGCGCGAGCAGGCGCGCGAATTGATTCAGGCAGTGCGCGATCAGCTGGATAACGAACTGGTCGAGGCGATTTTAAACGCCGATCAGTCAAGCGAATCCGGCATTCATGATCAACGCCAGCGGGTCGCACAGTTGCGCGAGCAACTGGCAAAACTCAAGGATGCGCGGGCGCAGACCCTGCAGGAGCTTGCCGAAAACCTGATACGCAAGAGTGTCTGGATTATCGGTGGCGATGGCTGGGCCTACGACATCGGTTATGGCGGGCTGGATCACGTGCTGGCCACAGGCGCCGACGTGAATATCCTGGTGCTGGATACCGAGGTCTATTCCAACACCGGCGGCCAGACCTCCAAGGCGACACCGCGCGGCGCTGTCGCCAAGTTCTCCGCCGGCGGCAAACCGACCGGTAAAAAGGACCTGGCCTTGCTGGCCATGGATTATGAAAACGTGTATGTGGCGCATGTGGCCTACGGAGCCAAGGATGTCCAGACCCTGCGCGCGTTTGTCGAAGCCGAGGCCCACGCCGGTCCGTCGCTGATCATCGCCTATTCGCCCTGTATCGCCCACGGCGTGGATCTCTCCAATAACCATCGCCAGCAAAACCTGGCGGTCGACAGCGGTCACTGGCCCCTGTTCCGGTTCGATCCGTCGCGCGCTACCCAGGGCAAGAACCCGCTGCATCTCGATTCCGGTGAACCGTCGATTCCCTACCGGGAATTTGTGCAAACCGAAACCCGCTTCAGCATGTTGTGGCATACCCATCCGCAGGACGCCGAGCGGTTCCTGGCCGAGGCACAGCAGGAGGTGCAACATCGCTACCATTATTACAAGCAGCTGTCCGAGCTGGAGTGGGACGGGGCGACCCGGGTTTCGGCCGTCAAGGCAAAGCTGAAACAGGATAACAACAAATCGACGGAGGACGCGTAGATGGTGGATATGACGACCGAGTATCTTGGCCTGAAGCTCGCCAACCCGCTGGTGCCTTCATCCTCGCCACTGACCGGTGATCGCGATTCGGTGATGCGGTTGCGCGAGGCCGGTGCCCCGGCGATCGTTCTGCCATCGTTGTTTGAGGAAAAAATCGATCAGGAAGAACAGGAGCTGGATCGTTTTATTCATCACCAGTCGATCGGCTTTGGTGAGATGGAAAGTTTTCATCCGGTACCGGATGACTTCAAGACCTGCCAGGACGAGTACCTGGAGTACCTGCAGAGGATAAAACAGGAACTGGATATCCCCGTCATTGCCAGCCTTAACGGCACCACCGCCGGCGGATGGCTGGAATACGGGCAACAGTTGCAACAGGCCGGTGCCGATGCGCTGGAGCTGAATGTCTATTATATCGCCGGCAATGGCGAGGAAAGCGGTAATGACGTGGAGCAGCGTTATATCGATCTTCTGGAATCGTTGCAACAACACGTTACGATTCCGATTACTCTGAAACTTTCCCCCCAGTTCAGCTCGCCGGTCCATTTTATCAGTCGCCTGGAACAGGCCGGGGCGGCCGGGGTGGCCCTGTTTAACCGCTTCTATCTGCCGGACATCAATCCGGAGCAACTGATGGTCGAGCCGGCATTGCAACTGTCCATGCCGTATGAGTCGTTAATGCGAATCCGCTGGGCGGCCCTGTTGCATGGACGGGTTAACCTGTCGCTGGCGATGACAGGCGGTTTTCATAACGCACGCGATGGCATCAAGGCGTTGCTGGCAGGGGCCGACGTGGTGCATTTATGCAGTGTGCTGTTACAGCAAGGGCCGGAGTATTTGTCCGTGATCCTGGGCGAAATGCATCACTGGTTGGAAGAATACGAGTACGACTCGGTCAGCCAGATCAAGGGCAGCATGAGTTACCGTAACGCGCCCGATCCCGGTGCCTATGAGCGGGTTAATTATATTACCGTCCTGGATAACTATACCTCGCCCAGAGGCGTATTGCGCTGAGAGACAATACAATCCGGGAATTAAATAAAAGTTTCCGACACCCGATCACCCTGCGCAGGATGGCTCAAGTGGCAGGCCGGACATAGCAACGCGGTGTCCGGCAATCGGCTGTTCCAGATTCATTTTCTTGATCAGGATCAATCGCTACCATTACCGCGAACGCTAGGCTAGGCGTTTGTCTGTCCCCGGAGGGTGAGCCATGCCGATCCCGCTACAACCCCTGTCGCTGGCATTTCGCCTGACGCCGGCCGCGCTGCAAACAGAACTGCTTTCACGCCTGTTCAATCATTTACTCCGGGGACAGACGATTGCCGGACAACTCGAGGCGCTTGAGGGCAAGCGACTGGCTATCGAGATCACCGACAGCGCCACGCTACTGAATTTTACCCTCCGGCGCGGACGCCTCTATCGCACCGGCAATGTTGGCCGGGAGGACCGGGATGTCTGCATCCGCGGCAGGCTGGAACATTTCTGGCAACTGGCCGCCCGCCAGGAAGATCCCGATACCCTGTTTTTCAACCGGCAACTGGAGATCGAGGGGGAGACCGAAACCGGTCTTTACATCAAGAACCTGCTGGACAGTCTCGACTATGACTGGGAAGCCCATTTTCAGGCCGTGCTGGGCAAGCGTCTTGCCAAACTGCCATTGGCCGTTTGGCAGGGCCGAGTGACGAGGGCAAGATCCTGAAAGCCTCACCACGAAGACTCGAAGGCACGAAGTCTGTTATCAATGACTTCTTGGTGTCTTCGAGCCTTTGTGGTGAATGTTTTCCGGACCGGGTACCCGGTCCTGGTGAGTAGGCCGGACTGAGCACCCTGCGGGCATAAACTTCGCGGTGTCCGGCAATCCGCAGGGTGCCCGATACCGCTGCGCTCAATCGGGCCTACATGCTATGTCGGGCCTACATACTTGTGCCCTTCGGGCAGGGACGGGGCGAGATTCTAAAAGCCTCACCACGAAGACTCGAAGACACGAAGTTTTTTATTAATGACTTCTTGGTGTCTTGGTGTCTTCGTGGTGAATAATTTCCTCGTTCCTCGTTCCTCGTTCCTCGTTCCTCGTTCCTCGTTCCTCGTTCCTCGTTACTCGGTCCTCGTCCCTTGCCCGAAGGGCTGAGGCTGTTCGAGCCACTGCATGCCGGGACTGTCATACCAATAGCCGTTTGCCGGCGCGCCACAGCTCAGCGTGTTAATCCGGCTCTCGGCTTCCCGGGGATCGAGCTTGTTCCCCAGTACCTGCGAATACAGAGCGACAATCTCGGCCATGTGTTGCGACTGGGGAGAGAGCCGCAGTACATCGGTTTGCAGTTCACGCAAGGTTGGAATGGCCCGCACCAGATTGCAGGTGGTCGCCGACTGGGTCTGAATCCCGTTGAGGGTGAGAAACGACTGCTGATCGCGGGTCTTCATATCCAGGCCGTCGAGGTAATCGCCGCAGCGTAATTGACAGTCGTCCTTGGGTAACTGGCAGGCGCGGGCGGTAAAACAACGGGCCGAGAAGGCCAGGGGCAGGCGGCCGAAGATAAAGACTTCCGTTTCCAGTTGCGGGGGCCTGGCCTGTTGCATCTCGGCCAGGGTCTGTTGCGACAGCTCCACCGGCATGACCCAGCGTCGGGCGCCATTATCATGATGCAGTGCCAGTGATTCGGGGTTGTAGATGTTCAGATGCGGTCCCGCGACATATTCCCGGCTTTTGAGATTCTGCACCGCGGTCATGTCATTGGCTTCCACCATGAACTCACCATTGTCCGTGATGCGCCTCAGGTTACTAATTTCGGAACCGGCCTCGATCAGGGCCAGGCTGGAGAGGACAACCTCCTTGCCGGCAGCCGCCAGTTGCCGGGCGATTTGCAGCCAGTCATCCAGGCGCAGGGCACGCCGCTTGGAACAGACCACCTCGCCGAGATAGACACAATCCACCGGCCAGTCGGCAACCTGCCGATAAAAATCGATCACCTGTTCTTTGGGCCAGAAATAGAGTAGCGGGCCGAGTGCGAGTTTCATTGCCATTGTCGATCCAGTGCCCCCAGGGTGTGGGTGTTGCCTTCGGCGAGTTTATCGAGCTGCAGGATCCATTCGTTGCGGGGCGTATAGTTATCGGGATCGCGCTGCGCGGCATCCAGCGCCTGGCGCAGGACATGGGTGACCTGGGCGACATAGGCGGGACTGCGTTGGCGGCCTTCGATCTTGATCGCACTGACGCCGCTGCGTACCAGCTCCGGCAGGATGTCCAGCACCGAGAGGCTGGTCGGTTCCTCCAGCGCATAGCCGAGTTCCTGGTTCACCTCGAAGCGGCCCTTGCACAGCACGGGATAGCCGGCACTCTCCTGCGGTTTGTAGACATCGATCAACACGTCATTCAGACGGACTTCACGGCCTGCCGCGGTTTCATGCCATTGCACCGCATGGGCCGGCGAGCAGGCGCCGCAGGTATTGGGTGACTCGCCGGTGACATAGGAGGAGAGATAGCAGCGCCCCTCGACCATGACACAGAGGGAGCCGAAGGCGAAGGTCTCGATCTCGACATCGGTGTTGGCGATGATGCGTTTGACCTGGGTCAGCGACAACACCCGCGGCAGCACCACCCGCTTGATATCAAATTGCTCCCGGTAGAAGGCGATCGCGTCGTAACTGGTGGCCGAACCCTGGACCGAAAGGTGCAGACGCAGCCCGGGATGTTCCCGGTGGGCGTAACGCAGCAGCCCGGTATCGGCGAGGATCAGAGCATCCACGCCCAGCGCGGCGGCCCGGTCCACGGCAGCGGTCCAGGTGGGCCAGCTCCCGGGCTGCGGATAGGTGTTCAGTGCCAGCAGGACCTTGCTGCCGCGTTGATGGGCATAGGCGATGGCTTCGCCGGCGGTGCCTTCATCGAAGTTGAGGCCGGGAAAGTTGCGCGCGTTGGTGGCGTCCCGAAAGCCGATATAGACCGCATCGGCGCCGTTATCCACCGCCTTGCGCAGGGCGGGGAAGCTCCCGGCGGGGGCAACCAGTTCGACCTTGCCGTTCATGGCATCGCCTCACGATAGGGCGCGATGCCCTGGCGGCTGCCGCGCCGGCTCAGGATCTGTTCAATGCCGTTGAGCACCTTCCATTTCCAGTTGCACCAGTGGGGTGCCAGCAAGACAGTGTCTGCGGCGGTGCCGGTCAGGCGGTGATAGAGGATATCCGCGGGGGTCATCTCCACCAGATCGGCCGCGGTCTCCATATACTGCGTCATGGACCAGGGCTCGTACTCGCCGCGGCGCCATTGATTGGCCAGCAGGGTTCCCTTGACCACATGCAGCGGATGCAGTTTGAGTCCCTCGACGCCTTCGTTCAGGACCCGGGATAACGATATCCGGGTGTGTTGCGGTGACTCGCCGGGCAGGCCGAGAATCAGGTGCGTGCAGACCGGCAGCTGGCGCCGGTGCGCCGCGCGGATCGCGCTTTGATATTCGCCAAAGCCATGACCGCGATTGACTCGCTCGAGGCTGTCATCGAATGCCGATTGCAGCCCCAGCTCCAGCCAGATTTCATAACCCTGCTGGTGATAGCGCTGGAGTAGATCCAGAACCTTTTCCGGCACACAATCGGGGCGGGTCCCGATGGCCAGACCGATAATCCCGGGTTGGGACAGGGCCAGATCGTAGCGCCGTTGCAGTTCCTGTACATCATCATAGGTATTGGTATAGGCCTGAAAATAGGCCAGAAACTTTTTCGCCCCGGTGCGTTTGGCAAGCACCCGGCGGCCGTTGGCCAGTTGTGTACAGATCGGATCGGGCTGACGGCCATGGGGGCTGAAGGAGACGTTGTTACAAAAGGTGCAGCCGCCCCGCCCCAGCGTGCCGTCGCGGTTGGGGCAGGTGAAGCCGGCGTCGATGGCGAGTTTGTGAACCCGCTCGCCATAACGCGACAGCATGGCCTGGCCAAAGGTGTTGATGTAATCAGAGAGTGTCATGGATGTTTGGCAAAAGCGGCGGACCTCATTGTGGCAGGCCAGCGTACGGCAGGGGGGCGAAAGCCGAATTGATCCAGATCAACAGGGTAAAACTCAAACGCGCTGTAAAATGCCAAATTGAACCGGAAGAGGAGGGATCCAATGAGTCTCTCTCAGGCACAAGCGGCAAGCCATCAGGGGATACTGGCCTATCGCCTGCATGGCAACTGCTATCTGAACCTTACCTGGCATTGTACCTTGCGCTGCCGTTTCTGCCCCAAGTTCAACGGCAGCTGGGATGTGCAGGGGTATGATCTGCGTTTGCATGATGAACCCGATGCTGAACAGATTCTTGCTGCAGCGGGTGATGTCACTGATTGCAAAGAGATCGTATTTTGCGGGTATGGCGAACCGACGTTGCGGCTCGATGTGTTGTTATACGTGGCGGAGCGATTAAAACAGCAGGGCGCGAAGGTCCGGATCAATACCGATGGCCTGGCCAATCTGATTCATGGCTGTGATGTCACGCCACAGCTGGCGAACGTTGTCGATGCGGTTTCAATTTCGCTGAACGCCCATAACGAAGCACTCTATGAGCAGCACTGCCGACCCAAGCGGCATGGTGCGTTTCAGGCATTGCAGAACTTTGCCCGCCTGGCGCAGCAGCAGGGTATCGATGTGACGCTCACTGCCATCGATGGTCTGGAAGGCGTCGATATTGCGGCCTGTCAGGCCATCGCCGAACAGCTCGGGGTAAAATTCCGGCGTCGTATCCTGGACCAGGTCGGCTGATCCAGTCGGTGATTTATTTTACTCCCTGAAGCAGGCGAACTTGCCGCTGCCACATCGGCGGGCAGGGCGTGGAACCGGGGGAAAATACTGGTACTATTACGGGAAACCCGGGAAATAAAAAAACTCTAAACCACACAAAACAGAAGGTTTTATGATGTCGATGTCCCGCCCCCGGACACGGCCAGCCTGTTACGTACTCCAGCTGTTGAGCATGTTCGTCCTGAGCGTATCTCTACGATCATTGCCGGCACAGGAGAGTCAGGATGGCGGAGTTTATGAAGATATGCCCGTGGTGCTTTCCGCCACCCGCCTGCGCCAGTCGGTTCGCGATGCGCCGGTCTCCATGACCGTGATCGATCGTGAACTGATCGAAGCCTCCGGTTTTACCGAAATTCCCGATCTCATGCGCCTGGTGCCCGGCTTTGTCGTCGATTACGACAGCGGTCATCTGCCGGTGAGCGGTTATCACATGCTGCATGATCGTTACGTGCGCCATCAGCAGGTGCTGATCGATGGCCGCTCGGTTTATACCCCGATCCTCGGCGGGGTGCCGTGGGTGGATCTGCCCATCACCATGGATGACATCGAGCGCATTGAAGTGGTACGTGGACCCAATGCGGCCAGTTATGGCTCCAACTCTTTTCTTGGCGTGATCAACATCATTACCCGTGATTCGGTGCTGGATCGTGGTACCAGTGTCAAGGTCAACAGCGGTGATAACGGCCTGCAGGAAGGCTTTCTGCGCCATGGCAATAAACTGGGGGATATGGATTATGTCTTCTCACTCGCCTACCGGCAGGACTGGGGGTTTGATGAACGTCATGATGATAAACGTGTCAAGATGGCCACTTTCCGTGGTGATTACCAGATCGATACCAATGATTCGCTGATTCTCCAGATGGGCTACAACGGTGGAATACGCGAAGAAGACAATACGATCGATCTGACAATTCCGGATTTTGAGCGCAAGGTGAATTCACAGTATCAACAGATCCGATGGATTCGGGCACTGCCCGATTATGGGGAGCTACGGCTACAATATTATCGCATAGCGCTTGATGAACAGAAAAAGTATCCTGATTCAGATCAGAGTTTCTTCACTGAGCGTCAAGATATAGAGTTACAGCACACTTTTACTCTCGGGGATAAAACACGCATGGTCTGGGGAGGAAGTTATCGTCAGGATCATTCCGAGAGTGAATATTATGTTGTCCAGGAGGCGCCGGAAAATGTGAATATTGGTCGCTTGTTTGCCAATGTGGAATACCGCTATAACCCTGATCTGATTATCAATGGTGGATTAATGGTTGAAGACAATGACCTGGCCGGCGTCGATTATCTTCCTCGGCTGGGGGTTAACTATCATTTAACGCCGCAGGATACCGTTCGCGCCAGTGTTTCACGGGCGACTCGTGAGCCGGTGTTAACCGAGGAATACCCCAATCTGGATGCAATTGTGCCAGGTGGTTTTCATTGGCAAAATGATGTCGACCCGGAATATATTACGGCCTATGAGCTGGGTTATCTGACAGAAACACGCGACCAGGCTGTTTCGGTCGACATCAAGCTCTATTACGAAAAAATTACCGGATTGATTCAATATAGTCAGGACCCGGGATTTAATTATTATTATTTTGACAATTTTGACGAAGCTTCGATTCGGGGTCTTGAAACCCAAGTAACGCTTCGACCCTCGGAGCGTAGTCGAATTCATTTTACCTATGCCAATACCAACATCAATTCAGAAAATGTAACTAATTTGACGGAATATCACCTGGCCAGTCCGAGGCATGCAGTCAGTCTGTTGGGAGTCTGGGAGTTTGAGAATAATGTTACCGGCAGTTTGGGTTTCTATCACAAAACTTCCCACAAACAGTTGGGTGCGTCAGCCAGGCCGCCCTACGAATCCTATGAAAGAGTAGATATGCGCCTGGCAAGAAAATTCAGCGCTGCGGGGCATGACCAGGAGTTGTCTGTGGTTATCCAAAACGTCTTTTATGAAACGCAGGAGAGTATTTTACACAACTTCCCCGATCGGCGTTTTTATGTGTCCTATAAACTGGCAATGGATTGAATTGACGAGACTACTCTGTTTCGGGTTTGAATAGACGATCGGCATTCTGATGGGAGAGCTTGTCGGCAACATCCGCTGGCAATTGTGACAGCCAGGTGCGGATTATCTTGACAACCTTTCCGTATTCACGCCAGCGCTGCGTGCTGTAGGTGTCCACCCCGATCAAAAATTTCTCCGGATGCTGTATAAAAAGGTTGTACCACGTGTCAGCAAGCATGCCGTCTGGTGCGATACGATCGTCACGCACCGAGACATCGATATACAATCGCGGATAGCGTTGCAGATAATCATCCAGTAAATCCGGATACGGATAGGTGCCGGCATGGGCCCAGATTACCGTCACTCCGGGCTCGATTTCGTAAAGGGTATCGATCACCGCCGGATCGCAATGCATTAACAACGGCAGGTTGTGCCGTGCAGCCAGTTGTACCAGCCGGTGCAACACCGGGCTGTGACGATGTTTTGCGAAAATATGCAGTTCACCGATACCACGCCAGGGTCCGTCTTCAAGTTGTTGTTCAACATAGTCCGGCAGAAGACTATCCTGATGCCAGTTTTGTTTATCTTCACTCTGGCGGTAGATGCCGAGAAACGGGATGATACGTTGTGGGTCGTGCTCGAACAGCATGGCCGCATGCTGTGGGGGTGTACTGGTGACTACTGCATGCTGGATGTGCTCGTGCCGGAGGATGTTGACGATCTGTTCCGGTGTGAGGGTGCGAGCATCCGCTTCGTTGTAGTGCAGATGAGTGTCGAACAATGGTCGCTCTGCGTGGACAGCGGTTGTGAAAAGCAGGACGGTCAGCAGCGGTAACAGACATTTTGGCATACTCAACAGCATAGCAACAAAGCCGGGCTGATGGAGCTGGTGGGTGTGAGCGAAGGGGGATTCGGCTGATACGCTGTTTACTCCATGGCCTTAAAGCAAAAACCCATACTCACAAGTATGGATTTTTATTGATATGGCGCGCCCGACAGGATTGCGGCCTACATCCCTGTAGGCCGTCCCTGCGGGACCATCGCCTGCCAGGCGATGTCCAAAATCGCTCCTGGCGATTTTGTCGAAACTTTTGACCTGCGGTCACAGGTTCGAAATTTTGTATTGGGCCGAAAATGCAAAAGGGTCTTCACAAGGAAGACCCTTTTGCATTTTATGGCGCGCCCGACAGGATTCGAACCTGTGACCTTCGGTGTCGGAGACCGATACTCTATCCAGCTGAGCTACGGGCGCGTGATCTATAACCCAGTAAAATCATAGGTTTTATGGGTAAGGACAGGGCGTAGCTTACCTTTCCTGTTATATTTCGTCCACACGGGCGTGTGCCACCATCCGGGCGGTGGTGGCGCTGGCGGATTCCGATTATAATCGACGCGAAATTTGACAGGGTCGGGCGATTTTTTCAGGCGCCGGCTACAAGCGACCAAACGTAGAGGGGCTAAGTGTGGATCAAAAAGACACGGATTTTATGAAGGTTTTTGTGGGGCTTCTGATCGGTCTGCTGGTATTCATGGTATTGGCGATCATCGGTGCCAATGCCATCAGCGGCAAAGATTCCGTTGATGTCCAGAATGATCCCCGGGTTCAGGCCGCCATCGAGGAACGGATCGCGCCTATCGGCCAGGTGAACACCGCCGAGGTCAAGCAGGAAACCGCCGGTGGCGGGGGCGGGGCTGACGGCAAGTCAGTCTATAATTCGGCCTGTATGGCCTGCCACGCTACCGGTGCGGCCGGTGCGCCGATACTGGGCGACACGGGGGCCTGGGAAGATCGCATCGCCAAGGGTGACGACACCCTGTTCGACCATGCCATCAACGGCTTCAAGGGCATGCCGCCCAAAGGCGGTAACGCCGGCCTGAGCGACCAGGAAGTCAAGGCTGCCGTGGAATATATGGTCGCTGAAAGCAAATAAAGGCCTGCGGCTGTGACGAGGGACGAGTGACGAGTAACGAGGCAAAGAAAAAGTCGGGCGATGCCCGGCTTTTTCTTATTACTTCCTCGTCCCTCGTCCCTCGTCACATCCAGCATGCTGCGCATGCTGGATCTGGGAGGGGCTTTTCGCCGCGACCTTGCGAATCCCAACAGGGTCGCTGATGCGTCGCTCTCGGCAGTCGCTTCGACCCTCCCTGGTCTCTCGCGACACTTGTACTTCCTGTACATCGTCCTGCCTCACGCGACATTATCGCCAGGGATGGCGTGTATCCCGAGCTCTGTCAGGAACAGAGCCGGGGTAGTACGTCCTTGTACGTCAATCGCCTCCCACCATTTCAGGCAAAAGCCTGCTCAACTACCCTCAGCACTCAGCACTCAGCACTCAGCACTCAGCACTCAGCACTATCCATCGCTCCCTGTCAGCATGCTGCGCAGGTTGGCCAGATGGGCCTGGCCGCGCTCCTGGCGCTCCTCGGGATCCATCTGTACCCCTTCGCCGGACCATTTGAGATCCTCGTCCGGTAACTCGTCGATGAAACGGCTCGGGCTGCATTCCTGCATTTCGCCGCGGCGCTTGCGCTGGTTGGCGTAGGTCAGGGTCAGGGTTTTCTGGGCACGGGTAATGCCGACATAGGCGAGGCGGCGCTCTTCTTCGAGGTTTTCTTCCTCGATACTGCTGCGATGCGGCAGCAACATCTCTTCCATGCCAACCAGATAGACATGGGGAAACTCCAGCCCCTTGGCGGCATGCAGGGTCATGAGGTGGACGCGGTTGCCGCGCTCGTCTTCCTCGTTGCGATCCAGGGTGTCGAGCAGGGTCAGTTTGGCCACCAGTTCGTTGAGCGAGGCATCCGGATTGGCTTTGGCCAGGCGTTCGATCCAGTTGGCCAGCTCGTTGACGTTTTCCAGCTTACGCTCGGCAATGATCTCGTCGCGACTGTTATCCAGCAGATAGCGTTCGTAATCGATATCGACAATCAGCCGTTTGACCACCGAGGCGGGTGCGTCACCTTCCGCCTGATGTTGCAGATCCAGGATCCAGTGGCAGAAACGCTGCAGCTTTTCGGCGGCCCGGTCGCTCAGTACCTGGCTCAGGCCGAACTCCATGGCGGACACGAACAGGCTGTGGCCGCGGCCCATGGCGTACTCGGTCAGCTTCTCCAGGGTCGCGGGGCCGAGCTCGCGGCGCGGAGTGTTGATAATCCGGCGAAAGGCGTTGTCGTCGTCCGGATTGGTGATCAGCTTGAGATAGGACATGATGTCCTTGATCTCGGTATAGGCGAAAAACGAGGTGCCGCCGCTCAGGTAATAGGGGATATTGTGTTCGCGCAGGGCCTGTTCGAACAGCCGGGACTGGTGATTGCCGCGATAGAGAATCGCGTAATCGGCATACTGGGTACGCTGTACGAACATGTGATGCATGATCTCCGAGATCACCTGCTCCGCTTCGTGCTGATCGTGGCGGGTACAAATCACCCGGATCGGATCGCCGTAACCCAGCTCACTCCACAACCGTTTTTTGAAGACATGCGGGTTGCTGGCGATCAGCCGGTTGGCGGCCTTGAGAATACAGCCGGTGGAGCGGTAATTCTGCTCCAGTTTGATCACCTTCAGTCTGGGATAGTCCTGTTGTAACAGCGACAGGTTCTCCGGCCGGGCACCGCGCCAGGCATAGATGGACTGGTCGTCATCGCCGACCACGGTCAGGTTGCCGCGCACACCGCACAATTGCTTGACCAGTTCGTACTGGGTGGAGTTGGTGTCCTGGTATTCGTCCACCAGCAGGTGACGAATCCGGTTTTGCCAGCGTTCGAGAATCTCCGGGTGTTCGCGAAACAGGATCACCGGCAGCATGATCAGATCGTCGAAGTCGACCGCGTTGTAGGTCTTCAGATAATGACGATACTGTTCGTACAGCAGGGCCGCGGCGGTTTTATTCGCATCCCCGTCGGCCAGTTGCAGGGCCTGTTCGGGCAGAACGAACTCGCTTTTCCAGCGCGAAATCTGCCACAGCATGCGTTCGGCCTGGCCGCCGTCATCGCCGAAGGAACGTTTCATCAACTCCTTGAGCAGATGGGTACTGTCGGCGCTGTCGTAGATGGAAAAACCCGATTTGAACTCCAGCGCCTTGTATTCGCGGCGCAGAATATCCAGCCCGAGGGTATGGAAGGTGGAGACCCGCAGCCCCTTGCCGGCGTCGCCGCGCAGCAGCTTGCCGACCCGCTCTTTCATCTCCCGTGCCGCCTTGTTGGTAAAGGTGACCGCGGCGATGTGCCGGGCGTCGATGGCGCACTCCTGGATCAGGTAGGCGATCTTGTGGGTGATGACCCGGGTCTTGCCACTGCCGGCCCCGGCCAGTACCAGGCACGGCCCGTCGATGTGGCGCACGGCCTGGTTTTGTCGGGGATTGAGAATGGTGGACATGAACGACTTGTGCTCCTGCTGGCGCATCATTGTAGAGGCGCAGTGCGCTACAGGTCGATATTGACATTCGGGCGCGGATGGCGCAGCGTCGGCGGCATGGAGTTAAAAGCCAAGTTGTTGTTTTTTAAGGGATGTTAGCCAGGGTGGTCGTTGTCCCGCCAGCCGAATAATGTTATTGTAAACAGACTCTATTAATATATCGCCCTGTCTTCGCTGGCGCATCTCGCCGCATCACAATCTGTCGTTAGTATCTGTATCAGCCCTGCCCCGCGGGGCTGCTTTGTGTCAGGGGCAACCACACAAAATTTGATCTGGGAGTAAGCGATGACCCCCGTAATGCCATTACTTAAACAGCAGGAGCTCGCTGAAGAGCGCTTTGAGCCGATCCGTTTTAAGGTCTATACCGAGCGACATCTGGACAGGATCGAGCCGTTGGCCTGCTTGAGCGAGGCACAGCGCTTCGAAATGCGGGTGGTTGCCCAGGTACTGCCGTTTCGCGTCAACCAGTATGTCATTGACGAATTGATCGACTGGAACAATGTACCCGGGGATCCGGTCTTCCAGCTGACCTTCCCGCAGCGTGACATGCTCGCCGAGGCCGATTTCGCGCGTATGGCCGAGGCATTGCGCGGTGGGGACAAAGCCGAGATCCAGGCAGTGGCCAATGCGATCCGTTCCGGACTCAATCCCCATCCGGCCGGCCAGCAATTGCTGAATGTCCCGCAACTGGGTGAGCAGACCCTGGATGGCATCCAGCACAAGTATCGTGAGACCATCCTGTTTTTCCCCAGCCAGGGCCAGGTCTGCCATAGCTATTGTTCCTTCTGCTTCCGTTGGGCCCAGTTTATCGGCGACAAGGCGCTGCGCTTCTCCGCCAAAGAAGCCGACCATCTGCATGCCTATCTGAAACAGCACCCGAACATCAGCGATCTGCTGATCACCGGCGGCGATCCCATGGTGATGAAAACCCAGCATCTGGTGAAATATCTCGAGCCACTGATGCAACCGCAGTTCGAGCACATCCAGACCATTCGTATCGGCACCAAGTCACTGACCTTCTGGCCGCAACGTTATGTTACCGACGAGGATGCCGACGCACTGCTGGATTTGCTGTCACGGCTGACCCGGGCGGGGAAACACGTCGCCCTGATGGCTCATTTCAATCACCGGCGGGAAATGGATACCGATATTGCGCGCGAAGCGATCCACCGGATCCGCGAAACCGGCGCGGTGATCCGCACCCAGGCACCGCTGTTACGTCACATCAACGACGATTCGCAGATCTGGGCCGATATGTGGCGCGAGCAGGTCCGGCTGGGACTGGTGCCCTATTATCTGTTCGTCGAACGCGATACCGGGGCGAAGCAGTACTTCGAAGTCCCGCTGGCCCGTGCCTGGGAGATCTACCGCGAGGCCATGCAGCAGGTCTCCGGCCTCGGGCGCACCGCCCGCGGGCCTTCCATGAGCGCCGGTCCCGGCAAGGTGGAGATCCAGGGGGTGAGCGAGATCCACGGCGAGAAAGTGTTTGTCCTGCGCTTCATCCAGGCCCGCAACCCCGACTGGGTCCAGCGCCCCTTCTTCGCACAGTATGATGAAAATGCCACCTGGCTGGATCAGCTCAAGCCGGCCTTCGGCGAGGAGAAATTCTTCTTCGAGGACGAATACCAGGCCATGCTCTCAGGCGAAATCAGTCCCAGGGTCGTCTGACCACCCGGCCCGAAGGGCCGGGGAGTGCCGAGGGACGAGGTACGAGTGACGAGGAAATAATTTCTCCATGCCAGTTTTATTAATGCCTCGTCACTCGGCCCTCGTAACTCGTCCCTGTTAGTTGGGATGACTGAAGTGCCCGTGCCGGGCGCCGTGCATCATGTAGCGAAAATCATCACCGGACACGTGGACCAGTTCGGCGTGATCGCCGGCTTCGAAGTAGACGTCAGGGAAGGCTTCCAGGGTTTCGTCCACGGCGGCCTCGTAACCGAAGGCCTCGGCGACGGGCGGGACCGCGCCTTTGGAGCAGTCGTCGAACAGTCTGGCGATCTCCTTTTCGCTTGCCAGGCTCAGCTTGCGGTGCAGATCGCGGTTGAGTTCCTCCAGGTCCAGCTTGTGCGAGGCGGGGATCACCGCGACCAGATAGCCCTGTTCGTCTTTCAATACCACCGGTTTGGCAATCTGGCGGCCCGGAATGTGGGCCATGGCCGCGGTGCGCAGGCTGCCGGTGACAAAGGCGTGATGCAGCAGCTCGTAATCGACGCTTTTCCATTCCAGGTATTCGAGTAACCTTAAAGACATGGTCATGATGAATCCTCCTGATCATCAGTGCATTGATAGAAGAGACTGATTGCTCCGGTTTTGCAGGCGTGGCGCGGGAGCAAACCGGAATGTCGCAAAAAACGCGTCAGGCTCTGTATAACTATAGTCGACAATCGCCGGCTGCAAAGCGGTTATAGGCATGATAAAACTGGTTACACAAATGCCAATAAAAACGATTCAGTATGCCGAGTGAAGAACTGCGTTATCTCACCGCCGCCGACGGGGTGCGGCTGGGCTACAAACGGGTCAGCCAGGGGCCGCAGGCACCGACCCTGGTGATGCTGCACGGGTTAGCGAGCAATCACAGCCGCTGGAGCGAGTTTGTCGCCAATACCGATCTGCGCCGCGACTGGAACCTGCTGCGCCCCGATCTGCGCGGCCACAGCTATTCGATGACCCGCAAGACCTATCACCGCGAGCACTGGTGCGAGGATCTGGCCGCGGTCCTGCGGCAGGAAGGAGCGCACAACGCGGTCATTCTCGGTCACAGTCTCGGCGCCCAGATCGCCATGGACTTCGCGCTGCGTTACCCGGCATTGTGCGGCGGGCTGATTCTGCTGGATCCGGTTTTCCCCGAACTGCTGCATGGGCGGCTGGGCAAGGCGCGCCGTTTTCGACCGTTGTTGTGGCTGATCGTCAGGTTATTACGCCTGGGGTACGCGCTGGGCCTGGGCAAGCGGGAATTTCCGATTCGCGATCTGTACGCGCTGGATGTCAAAACCCGCGAGCTGCTCAAGCAGACCTCGGCTTCGGAGATCGCCCGCCTGTATACCAACCCGCGGGTGGACCTGGAGTTCATCCCGCTGGCCAACTATCTGCAGGATGTGCTGGAGGTGGTACGCCCGCTACCCGACTATGCCCGGATCACCCAGCCGGTGTGGGTGCTGCTCTCCACCGGGACCACCCTGACGGATCACCGCGCGCTGGAGGAGAGGATCGCCCGCATTCCCCACAGCGATATCGTGCCGGTGCACTGCAACCACTGGCCCATGACCGAAAAGCCCGAAGAGGTGCGCGAGATCATCGAGACTATCTGCCGCCAGTGGCAGGCGCAGCTTTAAACCGGCGATCCGAATATCCGCAGCGGTGCGAGGCGCCCTGCCTTTCAGAACCGTCGGCCGTGCAGGGAGGTATTCACAACATCTTCTGGCAGGGACGGACAGCTCGCAAAGTTTACTCTGTTCGGGGATGCGGAACTTTCATTTAGTATCGCCCGGGTTCGGTGGCCTGGAGGAGGGGGCGATCCAGCCGCCGATAGGCGATCGCCTCGCTGATGTGGGCGTCGGTGATCTGTTCGGCACCGGCCAGATCGGCGATGGTGCGTGCCAGTTTCAGCACCCGGTGATAGGCTCGCGCCGACAGACCGAGACGGGCGATCGCCGTTTGCAGTAACCGCGCCGGCGCCTCGTCCAGCCGGCAGATCGCTTCCAGGCGGGGGTTATCGAGCTGGGCGTTGGCGACGCCGCTGCGCGCCAGCTGCACCGCCCGGGCCGCCTCGACCCGCCGGCGTACCGTGGCGCTGTCCTCTTCACGGTTGCCGCTCTCCTGATGGATCACTTCCAGCGAGACACTGGGAACCTCGACGTGCATGTCGATCCGATCCAGCAAGGGCCCCGAGAGTTTGGCGCGATAGCGGGCGACCTGATCCGGAGTACAGCGGCAACGTCCGCTGGCATCACCGTAATAACCGCACGGGCAGGGATTCATGGCGGCGATCAGCTGAAAACGGGCCGGAAAGTCGGCCTGGCGGGTCGCCCGGGAGATAGTGATCATGCCACTCTCCAGCGGCTCGCGCAGCACCTCCAGCACCCGGCGATCGAACTCGGGCAGCTCGTCCAGAAACATCACTCCGTGATGGGCCAGGGAGATTTCGCCCGGCCGCGGGTGACTGCCGCCGCCCACCAGGGCCACCGCTGAAGCGGTGTGATGGGGTGCGCGAAACGGGCGCACCTTCCAGCGGGCGCAATCGAAGCCCTGATGGCTGATGGATTGGACCGCGGCGCTCTCCATCGCCTCCTCGTCACTCATGGTCGGCAGGATGCCTGGCAGGCGCCGGGCCAGCATCGACTTGCCGGTCCCGGGTGGGCCGACCAGCAACAGGCTGTGGCCGCCGGCGGCGGCGATCTCCAGCGCCCGGCGGGCCTGATGCTGGGCGCGAACCTCGGCCAGATCCGGTTCGCGTTCGGGGGCGTGTGCGCTGATGGGGGACTGCTCGGGCAGGGCGAGCCGTTGCTGTCCCACCAGATGGGCGCAGACCTCGCTCAGGTGGGCGGCCGCCAGGACCTCGGCCTCCTGGATCAGGGTGGCCTCGGCCAGATTCTCCGCCGGCAGGATCAGACAGCGCTGGGCCCGGCGGCTGTGGATGCTGGCGGGCAGGGCGCCGCGTACCGGGCGCAGGGCGCCGCCGAGGGCCAGTTCGCCGAGAAACTCATAGCGGGCGAGCGCGTCGACCGGCAGCTGTCCGGAGGCGGCCAGGATGCCCAGAGCGATGGCGAGATCGAAGCGGCCGCCCTCCTTGGGCAGATCGGCGGGAGCCAGATTGACCGTGATGCGCCGGGCGGGGTACTCGAAGCGGCTGTTCAGCAACGCGGCCCGCACCCGGTCCTTGCTCTCCTTCACCTCGGTCTCAGGCAACCCCACGATAGACAGACCGGGCAGGCCGTTGGAGAGATGGGTTTCCACGCTGACCAGCGGGGCGTCGACGCCACACTGGGCGCGGGTGTAGACCACTGCGAGATTCATGACAGTTTCCCTTGTCTGTGGCACAGGCCGGGAGCGGCCTGCCGGATTCCATTGTCGTGTTTCGATTTTTATACGAACTGCCGGCCGATGCAACCGCCTGGCAGGGAATCTCACCATCAGGGCACGAAGACACCAAGAAAATCATAATCCTCTGGATAAGCCAGGTACCTTGATGCCGATTTACCTTCTTTTTCCTGGTGTCTTCGTGCCCTGGTGGTTAATTTTGTTCAGTTGGAGGTGATTGCTGCTGAAGGGCCTGCTCGAGGGCGGCGACCTGCTGCTCCAGGGCCTCGAGTTTGCTGCGGGTACGCAGCAGCACCTCGCTCTGGATGTCGAACTCTTCACGGGTTACGAGATCCATCTGGGAGAGGGTACGCTGCAGGGCGGCGCGCATCTGTTGATCGGCCTCCTGCTTCATCTCCTGCAAACCCTGGGGCAGGGCGTTCATGATACGGTCGACCAGTTGTTCGATATCCGGAGTCTGCATTGGGGCTCGCCTGTGCGGGATAGTGAATGAGACTATCATTATAATAGTTCAGTCCGGCGGGTAAACGCGCGGCCAGCTAAATAATGACAATTCGGGAGAGAGATTATGAAACATCTTGCAAGCATCCTGCTGCTGGCCGCGGGCCTGCCGGCGACCGCCTCGGGCCAGGGCGAACTGACCGGTAATCTGGGCGTTACATCCAACTACATCTGGCGAGGCGTGACCCAGACCGATGACGATGCGTCGGTGCAGGGCGGTATCGACTATACTCACGAGACCAATCTCTATGCCGGCGTCTGGACTTCCAATTACGGTAATGGCAATGGCTATGAACTGGATTTGTACGGCGGTTATCGCGGGACCGTCTCGGAAATACCCTTTGATGCCGGTATCATCATGTATCAGTACCCGGTTGCCAATACGGGTGATGATGCGACCGAAATCTACGGCCGTTTTGATTTTCATCTGCTCACCGCGACGGCGGCATTTACTATCGACAAAGACGGGACCTCTCAGGACAACGATCTCTATCTGAGTATCAGCAGTGACGTGGATCTGGGTGAGGATCGGTCTCTGACACTGCTGTTGGGGATGTATGAATTTGATGACCCTGCCCTGGAAGATTACAAACACTTTCATGCCGCGTTGAAAAAGGACGAGTTTGTCTTTGCCCTGGACAAGAATGATCTGGATGTCGGGAATGACCTTGATGAAATGCGTGTCTCGGTCTCCTGGCAGCGGAACTTTGATCTCTGAATGACAGCAGGGAAAAGTTAACCACCGGTAAGCCGGATCAATGTGTTCGGTATAGTCGGGGGCACTTTTATCCGGCGGCACTTCAACCGGTAAACTTGCTGGCTATACGGCTTGTCTTGTCTTTTCGCACCGCAATGGTGCGACCACCCGCCCCATGATCGCTTTCTGCGCACAAACAGAGTGCGTCGCCAATCGAGTATTTCTGCAAGTCTCTGTTTTTAATAACAAATTAAACTTGGCACGCCCTTCGCAATACCCTGTACAGCAATCACTTTCTTTTAACACTCTCAACTGTATGGGGATGAGATAAATGAAAAACGTTAAAGTATTACTCGTAGGTTCCGCCCTGGCTGCATCAACAGTCGCGAGCCCAATGGTGATGGCGGAGACCTCCGTATCTGCCAATGTGGGTTATACCTCGGACTACTTTTTCCGTGGTGTTTACCAGGCTGAATCTTCCGCCTCGGCAGGACTGGATGTTGAGTTCGGTCCAGGATTCTATGCGGGCACCTGGCTGGCCGACGTGAATGACGGCGTGGAGTATGACTTGTATGCCGGTTATGCCGGTGAGTACCAGGGTTTTAGCTATGACCTGGGCTATGTCACCTATAACTACTCCGACGACTGGGATGATACCTATTCTGAAGTTGCGGCCAGTCTTGGTTATGGACCGATCAGCGTGGCTTACGCTGTCGGTGAATGGGACGGTTTTGGTACACCGGCTGATTACACTTTCCTGAGCGTGAGCGCCGAATACAAGGGTGCCTATATCACCTTTGGTTCCTGGGGTGATGAGTTCGAAGGTGACTATACCGAGCTGGGCTACAGCAAAACGGTCAGCGACGTTGATTACAGCGTTGCTCTGATCAACAACGATAAGAACCTCGATCTGCGCTCAAGCGCCAGTGACGGTTCTGTCGGCGAAACGGCCCTGACTTTCAGCATCGGTTACGCATGGGATCTGTAAGTACCGGACTTCGGATCAGTTCAATACAACTGTCCACCTTCGGGTGGGCGTCTATTAAGGAGGCAAGACCATGAAAATGGTTATGGCAATCATCAAGCCCTTCAAGCTGGATGATGTGCGCGAAGCGCTTTCCGAGATCGGGGTACAGGGTATTACCGTGACGGAAGTGAAAGGCTTCGGCCGTCAGAAAGGGCATACCGAGTTGTATCGCGGGGCGGAATACGTCGTGGACTTTCTGCCCAAGGTGAAGATCGAGGCTGCAGTCGATGATGGTCTGGTGGACCAGGTCATCGAAGGCATTTCCAAGGCCGCCAATTCCGGCAAGATCGGTGATGGCAAGATCTTCGTTTCTGAAATTGAACAGACAGTTCGTATCCGTACCGGTGAAACCGGCGCAGATGCGCTGTAAGACTAGAGGAGAGGCTTGAAATGGAAAACCAAATTTTCCAATTGCAGTATGCCATCGATACCTTCTACTTCCTGGTCTGTGGTGCGCTGGTTATGTGGATGGCCGCCGGGTTCTCGATGCTCGAGGCCGGTCTGGTGCGTTCCAAGAACACCACGGAAATATTGACCAAGAATGTATCGTTGTTCGCAATTTCATGCACTATGTACATGATTTGCGGTTATGCCATTATGTATGGCGGCGGCTGGTTCCTGTCGGGTATCGCCGGTGGTGAGACACTGGTTGCGGATGCACTGAGTTCCTCTGCCGAGAACGGGTTTGACGGTGGTTCAGTTTATGCCGCGCCGTCGGACTTTTTCTTCCAGGTGGTGTTCGTGGCCACCGCCATGTCGATTGTTTCCGGCGCGGTAGCTGAACGCATGAAGCTGTGGGCGTTTATGCTGTTTGCCGTGGTCATGACAGGTTTCATCTATCCGATGGAAGGTCTGTGGACCTGGGGCGGGGGCGATGTGTTCGGCATGTACAACCTGGGTGATCTCGGCTTCGCCGACTTCGCCGGTTCCGGGATTGTGCACATGGCCGGTGCGGCGGCGGCATTGGCCGGGGTGCTGGTGCTCGGTCCGCGTAAGGGCAAGTACACCGCCGATGGCAAGATCAACGCCATCCCCGGTGCCAACCTGCCGCTGGCCACCCTGGGAACTTTCATCCTGTGGATGGGCTGGTTCGGATTCAATGGCGGTTCCGTGTTGAAGCTGGGTGATATGGCCAGTGCCAATGATGTGGCCATGGTGTTCCTGAACACCAATGCCGCCGCGGCCGGTGGCGTGATCGCCGCGCTGATTGTCGCACGCATGCTGTTCGGCAAGGCCGATCTGACCATGGCGCTCAACGGTGCACTGGCCGGTCTGGTGGCCATTACCGCCGGTCCGGATACCCCGACGCCGTTACTGGCGACAATCATCGGTGGTATCGGTGGTGCCCTGGTGGTGTTCTCCATCGTGACCCTGGACAAGCTGAAGATCGACGATCCGGTCGGTGCCATCTCGGTCCACGGTGTGGTCGGTATCTGGGGACTGTTGGCGGTACCGATTACCGGTAGTGCAACACTCTCCGGCCAGATCATCGGTGCTCTGACGATCTTCGTCTGGGTCTTTGCCGTCAGCCTGATCGTCTGGCTGGTGATCAAGGCCATCATGGGGGTTCGGGTCAGCGAAGAGCAGGAATACGAAGGGCTGGATCTCGCCGAATGCGGCATGGAAGCCTATCCCGAGTTCACCGGCACACGGGGTTCCGGCAGATAAACCTCACGGCAGGAAGCCAAAACCAAAAGGGCGCCCTCGGGCGCCCTTTTTTTATTCTCTTTTCAGAAGCTCAGGAAGAAACGCAGAGGACGCGGAGGCGCAGAGGCGCGGAGAAGAAAAATATATTTGTTCCACAGTCGGCGTAGCGTCGCTTTATTCCAACGAAACCTTAAATTTAATATGAATAAAATTTTTACTCTGCGGCTCTGCGCCTCCGCGAA
>NZ_JAXHLN010000002.1:300000-470000 GCF_034522235.1 Thiohalophilus sp.
CGTCGCTGGGTAACACCGACGGCAATGTCGACCCCTCTGAGGACCAGTGGATCGACGCCCAGTACGGCGACAATGCCTTCAGCCGCTGCATGGCGGAAAACAAGCAGATGGTGGTCACCGCCGACGGCAAGGTCCGTGTGATCGGCGGCCGCAGTGGCCAGGGCCAGGCCTGCGGGGCGCTGGACTGTATGCCCCCGGCCCGGGCGCGCAAGGTGGGCGGGATCTGCCGCTGCGTCAACGAGATGGGCCGCGGGGCGGCGCTGGAAGCTGTGGCCGCCGCCGAGAAGCGACGCACCTGCGGGGCCATGATCGTCGACTGCGCCGCGCAGCCGCTGTCCCCCTGCTGCGGTAACAAGGGCGGAGTGCCGGGTGGCCTGGATCTGGGCGATGGCGGCATCGGCCCCGACCCGAAGGTCTTCGACCCGGGCGCCCTACGCCTGCGGGACAAGCTCAAGATCGGCCCCGCCGTCACCGGCGGCGAGTCCGAGCCGGACTGAAGACCACCGGCCGGTGGGGCCTAAGTGCCTTCACCGGCCCGCGTCAACATGTTCCAACTGTGGAATCCGGGGACTATGGAATAACGACATGGCGGGGCTGGCTAATGGGCGACCTGGCAATCTCACCTCGTTCCGTGTGCGTCGGAATCCAGATAAAATAAACAGATGTCACTCTATCTGCCACTATTTAAGGCCCTCAACGATGCTGATGTGCAATATATCATCGTTGGCGGCCTGGCAACGGTCCTGCATGGGTATGCCCGCTTGACGGCGGATATCGACCTGGTGATCAATCTCGAACAGCGAGAGGCGGGGAAAGCGGTTACTGCTATCCTGGCAACAGGTCTGACGCCACGTTTACCGGTTGACCCGATGCAATTGACAGATAAGGCCACGCGCGAATCCTGGATCAACGACAAAAACATGCTGGTGTTTTCCTTTTACGATCAAAACAATCCATTAATGGTCCTTGCCGTATTTGTGCATGAACCGTTCCCCTTCTCAGAAATGGCACAACGAGCCGTTCCAATGGATATCGGCGGGATAACCGTGTCGGTATGTGCTATACAGGACCTGATTGCAATGAAAACCGGCACTGGCAGGGCGAAAGACGAAGAAGACATCAAGTACTTGCAGAGTTTATTGAGCAACAATGAAAACTGAGCAAAACAAGCAACCAAATAAATTGACTGTCGATGAGAAAGCGCAGCTCAAACGCTGGGCCAGCGCCACACCGGCCCAGCGCCTGGCGTGGCTGGAAGAGGCGCAGCAGATCGCGTTGAAATCAGGCGCATTGAAAAGCAATTCAAGAGGGCAGAACTAAAAGATAAAGCCCTTTGCTCTTCCTGAACGTGACTAACGATACCGCGGTGGTTGGCTGCGCCAGTAGCGAATCAGCAAATAACCGAACAGCATGCCACCCAGGTGGGCAAAGTGCGCCACGCCGGCCATACTGCCGGTGACACCGAAATAGAGTTCAACGGCGCCATAGATTATGACGAACCACTTGGCCGACATCGCCACTGGCGGAAACAGCAGCATCAGCCTTTCGTTGGGAAAGGTCATGCCAAAAGCGAGCAGCAGGCCAAATACCCCGCCCGAAGCGCCGATGGTCGGATAGGCCGGCCCGCTGCCCAGACCGGCCACCAGCAACTGCACCAGAGCGGCGCCGATGACACAGACAAAATAGTAAATCAAAAAGGCCTTCGAGCCCCACACCATTTCCATACGTGAGCCGAACAGCCACAGGGCGTACATATTGACCAGTAAATGAAACACCCCGCCGTGCAGGAAAGAGTACGTGACCAGCTGCCAGACCTGAAAGCCTGGCGCGGCGCCATCAAACAGGCCAGAGCCGGAACCGAGCGGCCACAGGGCAAACAGTTCGATCAACTGGCGACCACCGGCGGTCATCTCCATCAAAAATAGTATGCCATTGATGATCAGCAGTGCCGGGACAACCGGGACGGGAAATGCGTTACGATGATTCATGAAGGTGATGATACTAGAGACATCCGGTCATGTGCCAGGCAGATACCGGCAACGGGGCAGGTCCAGGGTTCGCACAATCCAATAACGCGTCTATGCGATCGGTGGCCATCACGTCTCATTTTCATTTACAACGGTCTTCTGCTATTTTCAAAACTTCAATACAGGGTCAGAGCCTGGATTTGGCTAAATCACGGAGTCCTGGTATGAACATAAAACATCTGTTTTCCACCGCTGTGCTATCCATTG
Organism: Thiohalophilus sp.; assembly: GCF_034522235.1. Lineage (NCBI taxonomy): Bacteria > Pseudomonadati > Pseudomonadota > Gammaproteobacteria > Thiohalomonadales > Thiohalophilaceae > Thiohalophilus > Thiohalophilus sp. The sequence goes on from NZ_JAXHLN010000002.1 coordinate 302,235, forward strand.
GCCTTCTCGTGCAACCTGCCCATGCACAAGAGCTGAAGGTCAAGATTACCCCGGAGCTCGGCAGTGTGGAGGTGAAGCACAATGGCAAAACCGTTACGATCAAGCGTAACCAGAACAATGACAACAAGGTGGTGGACGACTTTGCCAAAACCTCGCGAAACTGTCCGCCGTTCTGTATTCAGCCCATGTCACTGGCACCGGGGGTTGAAACCATCGGCGAAGTGGAAATGCTGGAGTACCTGAAAAAAGTCTCTTCCGGCGACAAATCAGTTCTGGTGATCGACTCGCGTACCCCAAAGTGGGTCAAGCGTGGCACCATTCCCGGTTCTATTAACATTCCCTGGGTACAACTCGACACGTCTCGCGGTGCCGCACCCTTTGATATTGTCGATATTCTGACTGACCAGTTCGATGTGAAAGAGCAGGACGATCTGTTTAACTACTCGGACGCAAAAACTCTGGTGTTGTTCTGTAATGGCATGTGGTGTGGTCAGTCACCGGCCAATATCCGCAGCTTGCTGGAATACGGTTACCCGGCGAATAAACTCAAATGGTATCGAGGCGGTATGCAGAACTGGTCTAACCTGGGCTTTACCACAGCCAAGCAATCTCAGAAAAGTAATTAAATCCTGGTAAACCGCCTTTGGTGGCGAGCCATAAAGCGGCTCGGCCGTTGCGGTGAGCTTCGATAGAAAATCGCCTTTTTATGAATTGGCGGGTCTCATAAGGGACGACGATGTTGTGCGTGGAAAATCGGCCAGGATGTGTTCTACGCACCACATTCTCGATGCCGGGATAATGGTGTGTAGAACGCACCCTGCCTGTGACATAGCCCCCTTCGGGGGCTTTCATCATACGACCCGCTTTGCGGGTCGTATTTGATTTGCCTTGAGCTGAATCCGTCTGGCTTTGACCGGTGGGGTTCGGGCACAATAACCGGATGAAGCTATTATTGAAGCGACTGGTCGATGGCGCGCGCACTATCGGCCGCCAGCCCCTGTTGGCCAGGCCGATCGACGCGGTTCGCCGGGCGCTCGCACACCTGGCCCCGGGACTGCTGGGTGCCGGCATCGTTATGATTCTGGTTGTGGCGTGGTTCAGCTATGATTACGAACGTGTGCCGCCGCCCGGCAATCACTCACTGCCGGACTTTCGGGTGATCGAGGACACCGGTGAGCGCAAGGAGGCGTTTATCGAGTTCCTGTGGCCCGTGGTCAAGTCCGAGAACCGGCGCGTGCTCGAAAAGCGTGAGAAGCTGCTCGCCATCCTCGACGATCTCGAGGATGGCGAGCAAGCCGCGCCCGATGAGCAGGCCTGGCTGGCGGAACAGGCGAAGCTGTACCGGGTGAAGGCGAAAGGGGAGCTCGAGCGCGCGCGCAAGCTCGCCACGCGGATCGATATTGTGCCGACCTCGCTGGCGCTGTCACAGGCGGCACTGGAGTCGGCCTGGGGCACCTCGCGCTTCGCGCGCCAGGGCAACAATCTGTTCGGTCAGTGGTGCTTCACTGTGGGGTGCGGAATCGTGCCACTGCGGCGCCCGGCGCAGGCGACCTACGAGGTGCAGGCCTTTGCGACCGTGGCGGGATCGGTGCGGACCTACCTCCGGCAGCTCAACTCGCACCCGGCCTACCAGCCGCTGCGCGATATCCGCGCGCAGGCACGCAGGGCGGGACGCGAGCCGAGCGGGCTGGAAATGGCGGCCGGACTGATCAACTATGCAGCCATTGGAGAGGACTATGTCCAACATATCAAAGGTGTCATCCGTCGCAACGACCTGGATCGGCTTGACGGCGCTGGCTAGCCTCGCGCTGGTTGCGCTGTTTTTGCCTGCACTGACGGCCGCCGCCGACAGCGCGGTGGTGCTCGAGTACCATCATGTCTCCGAAGATACTCCCCCATCGACCAGCGTGACGCCGAAGACGTTCGAGCGCCACATGGACTACCTTGCGGCGAATGGCTTCGAGGTGTGGCCCCTGCCGCGCCTGGTTGCGGCCGTTCGTGCCGGCAGGGAAGTTCCGGAGCGGGCGATCGCGCTGACCTTCGACGACGGCTACCGGTCGGTGTACGAAGAGGTGTTCCCGCGCCTGCAGGCGCGCGGCTGGCCGTTCACGATCTTTATCTCGACCGCTTACCTCGACGGCGGCGACCGCAACTACGTGAGCTGGGAGCAACTGCGCGAGATGGAAGCGGCCGGCGTCACGATCGGCAACCACAGTGTCAATCATCCGCACATGATCCGGCGACGGGAAGGCGAGAACGAGGCCGCCTGGTTGCAACGCATGCGCCGCGAAATTGTGGATGCGCAGGCCCGCCTGGAACAGGAACTCGAGCGACCGGCACGGCTGTTCGCGTACCCGTTCGGCGAATTCTCGCCGGCGGTCGCGGCGCTCGTCCGCAAGCTCGATTTTGTCGGCTTCGGCCAGCAGTCCGGCGCTGTCGGGCCCGGCAGCGACTTCTCGGCCCTGCCACGGTTTCCGATCGCGACCGCCTTCGCCGGCATGGACAGCTTCGCAATTAAGGTCCGCTCGCGGCCGCTGCCGGTGACCGGGACCCGCCCCGAAAGTGGCGTGCTCGATCCTGGCGATGACCGGCCGAGACTGCGTTTGACGCTGGGCCCGGGGCCCTACCGGCCGGAGGCGATCCGTTGCTACCTGGGTGGCGATACGCTCCCGCTCGAGCTCAAGACCGGTAACCCGCCACGCTTGTCGATGCGCCCCGCCAGGGCGTTGCAACCCGGCCGTTCCAAGGTCAATTGCACCGCACCGGCGACCGATGGAGACCAGTGGTTCTGGTACAGCTTTGTGTGGATGAAGCCGCTGCCGGACGGCAGCTGGTACCGGGAATGAGCGAATGCAGCCGGCTGGCTAATGGCGACCCCGGCAAACCAGGAAAGAACCCGGCAAAATGATGGACTATAATCTGGCCCAGGAGGTGACATCATGGCCCGCAGCATCAAGGATATCGAAGAGGAACTCATGGCACTGTCAGAACAGGATCGGTCACGCATCGCCCTGGATTTGATCCGCAGCCTAAACAAAGACGATGAGCGACTCTCACGCGAAGAGTGGAATGCCGCGTGGGTAGAAGAGGCCAATCGACGGCTGGAGGAGATCGAGCGTGGCGAAGTAGAGTTATTGTCACATGAAGAGGTTATGGCCTCGCTAAGGTCAGCACTTAAAAACTAATTATCGGGGTAACTCAGGGATGAGAGTCAGCTATAGTTCGCGAGCAGAAAAAGAATTCCTGGAAATCGTTAAATACTATGAATCAGATCGACCAGGTCTTGGCGAAGAGTTTATTGAAGAACTGGACAGGCAGATAGAACATTGCCTCGACTCTCCCGAGCTGGGCGTGCAAATATCTGCCAATCTGCGCAGACTGGTAATGAAGCGCTTTCCATATAACATCATTTATCAGGTTCGAGAACATGATATTCGGGTGATAGCCGTCGCACACCAACACCGCAAACCCGGATACTGGCTGGGCAGGGTAAAAAATACAAACGGTGACAAGGCGCGAGAGCCAGAAAGCGCGTATTTGGCAAATATGATCAATCATGCCGGCGGTTGAACTCACCAACGTCTCCGCGCAGGGTTTCTGGTTGCTCTGCAATGGTAAGGAATATTTTCTGGTCTTCGAACATTTTCCCTGGTTTCGTGATGCCAATATCACCGCGATCAATCATGTTGAGATGCAGGGTCTGGAGCATCTGTACTGGCCGGATCTGGATGTAGACCTGTCGCTGAATAGCATCAAAAACCCGGAAGACTATCCCCTGGCATCAAGAGGGTAGGCGGGGTCAGAGGGCACGCCTGTGACATACAGCATCAGGGACCTCTTCTAAACCAGGCCCCAACTCACAACTAATATAAGCTCGACCAAAACACATATATTAAATAAGGTGTTTAATTGGTTGACTAGAACGAATGTTCATTCTAGTCTTGATGTGTGGAAACCGGCACCGCAACCAAACGCGATCGCACCGCCCCGGCCACCAAACAGGTGCTGGGGGCGGCCCTGGATCTCTTTACCGAGCAGGGGTATTTCAATACCTCGATTCCGGACATCGTGAAGGTCTCATCGGTGAGTACCGGCTCCATCTATCACTATTTTGGCGACAAGGAAGGGATTGCCCGCAGCCTGTACGACAGCCTGGTCGAGCGAATGGAAGCGCAATTCAGCCAGATCGAAGCCGCCCATCCCACGGCCCACGATCGCTGCCGGGCGGTGATCGCGCTGCTGTTTGAGCTGACCGAGCAGGAGCCGGCGATGATGCGTTTCATGCTGTTCTCTCGTCATCGGGAGTTTATTCCGGATCAGAAACCGGTCTGCTCCTCGCGCCCCTTCGTGCAGATGCGCGAGATGGTGAGCGCCGGGATGCAGGGCGGTGAAATCCGCGAAATGACCCCGATTGTTGCCGCCTCGGCCGTGTTTGGCGGGGCGTTGCGCTTAATTCAGTTACGTCTGGACGGGATTCTGGACGCGCCATTGCCGGCGTATCTCGATGAGATCTGGCAATGTGCCTGGCGGTCGGTGGCGGTCTGAACAATCGGGTTCAGGCGGCATCGGCTTTTTTTTGGCCCTGAAATTAGAACGAACGTTCGTTCTAAGGAGGCAACGATGAAATCACTCGCAATCGTGGTCCGTGAAGACGGCTACGACAAACTGCTCACCCCCCTGGCGTTCGCTTATCTGCAGGGGGCGGAAGGGACCCAGGTCGATCTGCTGTTTGTGAACTGGGCGGTCAGGGCGCTGACCGAGGACGGCGCGAAAGGCCAGGTAATCCAGGGGGAACATGCCGATCAGGATGCCTGGGTTCGCCAGCAGGTCGAGAAGGCGGGCTTGCCGCCGGATATCTATGACGTGATTCAGGCCCTCAAAGCCACCGGCAACGTGAATTTTTATGCCTGCAGCCTGGCGGCCAGTATCTTCGGCGTGAACGAGGACAACCTGGTCCCGGAAGCCAGCGGCATCGTCGGCGCATCGTGGTTTTTGAACGATAAAGCCGCCAAAGCCGAACATTGCCAGTATTTTTAAGGAGCGCAACGATGAGTGATATCAAAGCCAACAGCAAGCTGGATACCAGTGGCAAATGTTGTCCCATGCCGATCGTGGAAACCAATGTCGCGATGAAAAAGATCGACAGCGGCGAAGTGCTGGAGATCATTGCCACCGATCCCGGAACGCTCACGGATATTCCTTCCTGGTGCGAGCGGACGGGACATACGCTTTTGGAGTCAGGGGAGAGCGACGGGGTGATCCAGTTCTATGTTAAAAAAGGTTGAAGTCAATGCGCTGTGCGGGGGGTGCGTGTATTACCCACCCAATCTCCCCGCAACAGCCTATAGCGAGTCTGATTATCATGAGCTGCAACAGAAGCGCTGTTCATACGATCATCAGCCGGGCGATCAAAACTGCCGGCAAACGCGTAAAACCAGTTGCTCGATAATTGATCTGCAGAACATGCCAAACCAGCAAACATCACGGAATTCATCATGATAAAATTATTTCAATACACTTTACTGATTCTGTCACTGGCGCTGGCAACCAGCCATAGTCATGCCGACAGAGAGATAAACGACCGTGCTGCACTGGCTGATCTGAACGTCGGTAAGGCGGTGTTTCTGATCGATATTGCCGATGCGAAGAAAATGAATTTCTATCTGGAGGTCATTCAGGGCACCTTCAAGGGCATGCAGGCCCAGGGTGTGACGCCGGATTTTGTGATGGTCTACATTGGCCCCAGCGTGCAATATCTCAGCACCTCACCGAAAGAGGAAGTTGCAGACCGACACGGCGCCGTGCTGATGGAAATTGAAAGCAATGTCGAAAAGCTTGCGGCACTGGGCATTGAACAGGAAATCTGTGCCGTGGCAACCGAGGCGTTCGGCATTGATAACAACACCCTGCTACCAGACCTTAACCTGGTCGGTGACGGCTTTATTTCACTGATCGGATACCAGGCACAGGGCTATCACCTGGTGCCGGTCTACTAAATAGGTGATCCGAATACCGGTTCATTGACCAGGTAGCCTGGATCAAAGAGCAACACGACAGATCCAGGTTTTTCCGGGGGGCTGTCTCGTTGTCTAGATAACTGTTCCTGAAAGGTGGGCAGAGAGGCAGGTCAGGTTGCGCGCAGCGCTACCTGACATTCTGCGTATCGGCAAGGGGTGTCACGCAGGCTAGCGCCAGCGTGACCTGCAGGATTAGCCAGAGTACAGGGTGTGCATGAATCTGGAACAGTTATTCAGGTGAATCGGTAGTACTTCATCCCACGCCTTGCAGCGCCGGAAAATCATTGGTTCCCGATCGTGTCAGGCTCCGATTACTCAGTCGCCAGGCGTGGTAATGGTTTCTTCTAATTTATACCCGGTCAGCGTACGAATCGTTCGCCACAGGTAATACAGAATTGCCATCATCATCACCGTCGATGGGATGGCAATGACAGGGTAACTCAGCAGTGTCATCTGTCCGAGTTTCTCGTTGAATGCGGGCGTCCCTGCCGGGCTGTTGACAATCCATTTGACCAGTGAAAAGGTGTCGGAGGGATTATTTTTTCATCAATCCTTTTAAAATTATCAGAGCCATTTTATTATCCTTTTGTGGATAACTTGCTTTGACTTCTATTGCTCATCAGGATTGTCGATGAAACATGTCCTCGCCCGACTGCTCGGGCTCGAATTGCTGTTTGTTTTACTGTGGAACTCCGGCTTCATCGGTGCCGAGTACGGTTTGCCGTTCTCCGGCCCCTGGAGTCTGTTGTTCTGGCGCTATCTGATCCTGACCGCGTTGTTGGGGCTATGGCTGTGGCTGCGCGGCCGGTTGATCTGGCCTGGTCTCAATTCGGCGGCGCACACGGCGTTGGTCGGTGTTCTGGCCCATGCCGTGTGGCTCGGCTGTGTACTGGTGTCGCTCGATATGGGTGTGCCGGCCGGGATCGTGGCGCTGGTGACGGCGTTGCAACCCCTGCTGACCGGGGCCCTGTCGGGGCCGGTACTGGGTGAACGCACGGATCGCTGGCAGTGGCTGGGATTGGTGCTGGGATTTTGTGGCGTGGTCATCGCGGTCGGCGCGCGCCTTTCTCAGGACTCGGAGACATCGTTGTGGGGTTATCTGATTCCGTTTGGCTCGGTGGTCGCTATCACCATTGCCAGTTTGCTGCAGCGCCGGCGCGAACGTGATGTGCGGGTCAGTCGGCTGTCGGATATCAATGTGTTGTTTTATCAAAGTGCCGCCTCGGCCCTGGTGCTGGTACTGCCGGCCTGGTTATGGGAGTCCTTCTATACAGAATGGACGCTGCCGTTTATTGCCACGATGGGCTGGCTGGTACTGGTGGTCTCGCTGGGGGCGTACTGGAGTATGTGGCGGCTACTGGTGCGCCATGACGCCACGCGCGTGGCCAGCCTGTTTTATCTCAGCCCGCCGGTAACCATGCTGATGGCCTGGGCGGCCTTCGGGGATCGCCTGATCATGACCGATGTCATTGGCCTGGCTATCGCCGGCCTGGGCGTCATGCTGGTTTACCGGCTGGGATTTCGTCGGCCCGACATCAAGACTCTGCCGCCTCGATAATAATAGAAGTCGGTGACAAACACGTATCACTATTATTTGCGGTGCGCTCTTTATTAAAGGTGTCATAGCCGAATGACATTTACTTAAGACAAAAAATTTCAGGATTTTCGTCTTTCCGGCGCGGGCGGAACTCAGGAAGACCGCCGCCATAAAGCAGTCTGGACCCCGGGATTCGCCGGGATGATGGTGGCTCCGACCCAAACATTTCCGGATTGGTGCACTCTGGTTGGATTGATCCGGGCTGCCGGGTTGAATATGATTGAATTTATCTTATCAGGCTGTGCCAGTCGCACATCGCCATGCGAGTGATTCAGTTGCCCGCAAACTGAACACGGCTCACCGGAGTCCGCAGGACTTCGCGCTAACCGGGATCAGGTCCTATGCTGGAAACAGAAGGTGTTGTACCCATTGAGTTCTTCTTCCGCAAGACCGAGCTGATCGTTACCTTTCTGGTCATTCTGCTCGGGGTTGCTTTTGGCAATCTGCGGATCAAGGGAGTCGGTTTTGGCTCGAGCGGTGTTTTGATCGTTGCGATGATTGCCGGCTACTTTTATCAATTCGAGCCTATCATCATCCTTCAGGATCTCGGCATTGTCCTGTTTTTGCTCTGCGTCGGACTGGAAGCCGGCCCGAGTTTCTTCCGTGCCTTCAAACAGCACGGCAAGCGCTATATTATCAATGTCCTGATATTGCTGGCTGTTGCCGGTGTCACCGTGGTTGCGATCATCGCCATCGCGTCGGTGCCCACGGGCATTGGACTCGGTCTGTTTGCCGGGGCCTTTACCTCCAGTCCTGCGCTGATCAGTGCCTTGCAGTTCAGCCCGGAGAGCGAGGTTATCTTTGGCTACGGCGTCGCCTATCCCTTCGGCCTGTTGGGCGTGATTCTATTTATTACGATATCTGTAAAATTATTGCGCGGGCGAATGGAGGCGGAAGTGCAATCCCGTTCACAAATGCATACCGCGGTGTACAAAGTGCATAACCCTGAACTATCCGGCAAGCTGTTACGCGATACCGAGATCTTTCAGACGCATAATGTCGTGGTCTCCGGGATCCTGCGCGATCTCTCGCTGCGAACGGCAAGCGGGAGTACGGTACTGCTGGTTGGCGATATCGTGCGGCTGGAAGGCCTGACCGAAGACGTGCAAACGGTCGGTGAGATGCTGGGCGAGGAAGTGCAGGAAAAGTTCGATGAGAACTCGGAACTGGACACCCGCTCCATCGTGGTAGAGAACACCTCCGTAGTGAATCGGACCCTGAACGATCTGGGTATCCGGCTCAGATACAATATCTCTATCACCCGCGTGATTCGCTCCAATGTTGAATTTGTGCCGCGTCACGATCTCTCGCTGGAATACGGCGATGTCGTTGTCGCGGTGGGGACACCCTACCAGCTCGATCAGCTGGAGCTGTTCCTTGGCCATGAGCACCACACCGTGCAACGGCGGGTGGATATCGGCTCGCTGGCCGCGACGTTGTTTCTCGCCTTTGCCATTGGCGGCCTGATCATCCCGGTGCCGACGCTGGGGCCATTTTCCCTGGGGCTCGCCGGTGGGGCACTGGTGGCGGGGTTGATCTTTGGCCATTTCGGTCGGATTGGGAATTTTATCGGGCGCTTCCCACGTAATGCGACAGCCGTGCTGAAAGAATTGGGGCTGGCGCTGTTTTTCGTCCAGGTCGGGTTTGATACCGGACAGAGCTTTGTCGAGTCCCTGGATTTTCAGGCCGTCTATTACGCCATGTACGCGGTGCTGTTCGCCGTTATTCCCATGCTGGCCAGTTTCCTGTTCGGACACTTTTACATGAAAATCCCGGTGAGCGAGTGTTTTGGTGTCATTTGCGGCGGTATGACGTTCACCCCGGGGCTGGATATCATTCGCCAGGCCGATGTCTCGGAGCGACCGGTCATCGCGTACTCCTCGGTCTACCCGGTCGCGCTTATCCTGGTGATTGCCCTGGTACAGGGGATGCATCTTGCCCTGATCAGCCTCGGTGTCGTTCAATGATTAATCATTAATCACAAGTCACAAGTCACAAGTCACAAGTCACAAGTCAGTGTTACACCCGGCTGATGATATATTATTCAAGGACTATCAATATCTTGTCATTGCTTAACAGGCTGTTTCCCCTTTCCCGTCATCGCGCTTTACCGGAACTCAACGCGATACCACCAACCAAGGGTCGGACCACCGCAACATATTGAAACCACGGAACTTTCACTTAAAATAAGTACTGTCTGAGGCCTTAAACGCCTCATTTCATGGATGAAAACGTCGCTTTGAGGAAGCCGTCATGCCGCGCGCGAGTCGCTATTTTTTTACCCCATCACGTCTGGTACATTACCCTCTGCTGTCACCGGAAAGATTTTCTGCTCAAATTCGCCAAAGACCGTCTGCGCTGGCGGTACTGGCTGTACCAGGCCAAAAATCGTTTCGGGCTTTGCGTGTTGAACCACTTTGCCACCTTCAATCACATTCACCTGCTGGTCCGCGATCGCGGCGAGGGGGAAATGCCCGGTCGATGCAGCTTGTCGCCGGACGGACCGCGCAGGAATACAACCGGCGAAAAGGCCGCAAGGGGGTGGTTCCGGGAAGACCGCTATCACGCCACCGCAGTCGATAGCGAAGGCTATCTAGCGCGCTGTATGGTGTACATCGATCTGAGCATGGTGCGGGCCGGTGTTGTCCGCCACCCGGCCGAGTGGGCGGTGTGCAGTTACCGTGAGATACAGCAACCGCCGCAACGCTACACCGTGATTGATCGGCGGGCCCTGTGTGAGCTGTTGGGGTTTCATGATGATGCCGCGTTGAGGCAACAGCATGCCGACTGGATCGAAGCCGTGTTGGCCAAAGGGGAATACGCGCGCGAACCCGGCTGGACGGAGAGCCTGGCTGTCGGTGAGTGGGATTTTCTCGAGGCGGTCAAGTCGACACTCGGTCACCGTAGCTGCCGCCGGGTGATCGATGAACAGCACGGGATGCTGGCGTTGCGTGAACCCGTCACGGCCTACTGTGCTGATTTGGGGGGAGAATCGCCATTGTAAGGGTGAAACAAGGGCTGATTTGAAAGAATTTGTCCAGTTTTTCAATAAGTTATGTTGGTCCGACCCAAGCTGTACCCTTGGTCCGGCCCAAGCTGTAAAATTTCGAACGCAAGTCCATCGAAGAGGTACTGAGTGCGGGCAAGGAGACAAAGGCCGAGCTCAATGCCCAAACCGTGGTCAGCTATCTGATCGCCCAGCGTTACATGGATACATTATCCGGTATCGCCAAAGAGGGCGATCACATGATGGTGCCATACGAGGCTACTGGTATCTTGGGCAGCCTGGAGTCGATCAAATCACTGTTCACAGGATCAGGTGGGAGCCCGACATAGAGCTGAGGAAAAAGGTTGACACGTTCCGCCCCAGCTCCCCATGCTGGCAAGCGTCGGCCTCGGCGATAATCCGGAGCTTGGTACTCCTTAGTGAATTGCTGGCGACTGCGCTTTTCCAGATTGGGGTTTGGGGTCACCTGATTCTCCTGCTGATCGGACGATGGCTTGGGCATCTTGGGCTACTCGCTGCTGGCCCCCAAAATCTACGTTATCTCACCCAGGGGACTGTATGGCGGGAGGTTGCACATAGGGCAGTGAAACTCCGCGCCGGGAGCGTAGCGCCTTCGCAGCCCGGACGAGGTGCTTTATGCCGTGGCCTCCGCGTGGGATATGGATGCGAAGGCGCTCCTCCACCCGGCGCGGCCGGTAACTTGCGCCCAGGGAGCGCCAGGCCCGCCAGGTGACCATGCTGCTGTGCTGGAACGAGACCGAGATGACCCTGGCGGCTATCGGTGAGCGGTTCGGGGGATTCACTACTCGGCGGTAGGCCAGAATATCAGGCGGATTCAGGGGGTAATGAGGAAAGACAAAAGGTTGAGCGAGGCTTACAGAACTGTCATGTCAAGATTTGACCTCTAAGTCGGAATCCGTGACCAGGCCGGAGCCGGAATTAGAGTGTGCATGACCTCATGCGCTAACTGTCTTTGACAGTCACCGGTTGCCAGGTGATGTTACTGATAAGGTGCTTGAAGTATCAACCTTTGGATTGGTTAATTTTGCGTTATCATAGGTGATTAATTTTGGGTTGTCACAACCAGGCAATCGGTAAGTTTTTATAGAAAAAATGGTTCTTCACTTATGAAAATAAAACCTATAGATAAATTAATTCGAAATATAAGAAAAAAATATTATATACATGCATACAAAAAAATATCTACATTACAAATTGAGGCAATCAAAAAATTGCCTGATTCACCATTTAAAAAAAATCCTCCAAATGGATATTGTAGAGGGATAGATTTTTATGAAGAATCAGATTTAAGACGCATCCTGACCTTGGCAATGGTGAAATATTACAAAAAATTAGGTCAGATACCTGACTTGATAAATCCCAAATACTTTAATGAAAAGATACTTTGGTTAAAATTTTTTTCTGAGATCAAGATTCCTGAGAGTGGTAATAAGCTTCTCACGTCACATTTCATTCCGGAGGACCTTGCGGATGTTGTTCAATGCCCCGAAATTTATTGGCGTACATCTGTACCTAGGCTCCCAAGAAATCATGAAATAAAACGGGGATCTTACTATATAAAAGCCACGCATGGGTCAGGCATGTACAAACAAGTATGTTATCCGCTTGACGAAAGAAAGATTGTAAAGCTTGAACAAGAATGCAAAAGATGGCTTGCTAGACCTTTTGGGCTTGAAGACGGTGAGTGGTGGTATAATGTTTTTGATAGAGAAATAATAATTGATGAAGATGTTGTAGGAAACAACAGATCTACATCATATGATTTCTTTGTATTTAATGGAAAAGTTGAATATATATTACTTCACAGGAAGGTGAACAGAAAGTCTGGGGAAGTGGAAGAACTTACGCGCCTCGACTCCGATTTTTGTCCTTTACCGTCTTCGCTACAGTCAGCCAGGCCGCAAGTTAAAAATCAGGATTTACCTGATGAGATAAAGCAACAAATGAAGTACTTGGCATCTCGAATCGGAGGTTGCGTGCCTTTTGCAAGAGTTGATTTATTGTTTGGAAGTAATGAAAGAATATATCTTCTCGAAGTCACATTTTCCCCCGCCAACGGGTTGGCAAAAAGACCTGTTGAACTTGAAATGTGGCTAGGAAACAAATGGGTATTGTAAATTTTGGAGGGATTGACATGTATTCAGAACCGAATTTTATGGCTCTTTATGACGGGGGAACTCCATCAGGTATAAGCGATGCTCCATTAATCATAAATACCTGTTTGACTGGCAACGTACTTCAACGTGACAAAGCACCACACTTACCCATGAATACGATGCAAATCATTGAGGATGGTTTGCAAGCCATCGAGCATGGTGCCAGCATGCTGCACATCCATGCAAGGGACGAAAACGGTCGTCCCGAATGGCGACCAGAACCTTACGCACGTATTTTTGAGGGCATCCGCAAATATAATTCAGATGTTGTATTAATAGCCACTACCAGCGGACGAGAACACGGGAGCGTGGAAAAACGAGCAGCGGTTTTGAGTCTGGAAGGGGATGCAAAACCAGATATGGCTTCTTTGACTTTAGGTTCTCTTAACTTCCCTAATACTGCTTCTATCAACGCACCCGATACGATCCAGGAACTGGTAATCCGCATGAAAGAACGGAACATTCTTCCTGAACTCGAAGTTTTTGATATGGGCATGCTTAATTACGGCTTCTATTTGCGTCGCAAAGGAATGCTGCCAAAAAACTGTTATATTAATCTTTTGCTGGGTTCATTGGGGAGTGTACCAGGAAGAGTACTTGATCTCTGTAATCTGACGCGCGAGATTCCGGCATCATGGATTTGGGCCGCTGCGGGGATCGGGCGCTATCAGTTAAGTATGAACACCGCCGCAATGCTCCTGGGTGGACATGTGCGAGTAGGACTTGAGGATAGCCCTTTTATGGATTACAAGCAAATGCAGCCTGCAAGCAATGGCGATTTAGTTGCACGTGTTGCCAGACTTGCCGATGAGTTAGGTCGGCCGGTTTCTTCGCCGGCTCATACCAGGAAACATCTGGGCATAGGGGATTCAGCCAATTGGGAGGCGACCGAGGCTTACATTCGACCAATGCAGCAGGAGGATCTGCCGGATGTGTTGAGTTTGCTTGAAAAGTGGAACATGAAGCCGGAAAGCACAAGCAACACAGGAGTCCGGCCCGAACGTGATCATATTGAAATCGGGAACACTTTTGTCGCCCTATTACAAAACAGGATTGTCGGTGTGGGTAGTTTTCTTATGATTGACGCCGAGCATGCGGAAACAGCCAGCCTTGCAGTTTCCCCCGAGTTTCTCGGTTGTGGAATTGGTTATAAATTACAGCATAAACGGCTCGAAGAAATGCGTGCACGAGGTGTTCACCATGTGCGAACCGAAGCCGATCGTCCGAACGTTATCCACTGGTATATAGAAAAATTTGGTTATCGAAAGACGGGAACAACTCATAAGCGACACGACTTTGGAGATTCCGAACGCAAAGAATGGACGGTGCTTGAACTCAACCTGAAACATGAATAAATAGAGAACTCATATAAACCGTATTGGATATGTAATAAAATCAAATAGAATTGTTTGTGTGTTATGCACGCACATAGCGGGAAATGTAGTGGTTGTGAAACAGTTGAGCCGGAGCATCAAGCAAAGGGCATACATCGCAGGAACGTACTTTCACCTTACAATATGGCACAACGCAAGATACTTGATGGCCTAAAATAGAAAGTACTACACGGCGCAAACGCTGAGTGCTCTTACCTTTGATCAAGACTATGTCACCTTTGCGCAATTTGAGCTCCAGCAACGACACAACTGCCTTGAAATCCGGTCTGATAAGCTGGACCGACTCCCGGCTTAAACCCGCTTCCACAGCACCTGCACGAATGCCGCTCATACCTGTGCCCAGACAGATCACCTCGTCAGCAATTTTTCCCAGCCACCGACCAATTTCTCGATTTAAATCACCTTGTTTGTATGGCGGTTCCTCCACGCCACCAAACACCACTATCTTGCGTGAAGCTGGAATTGATGCTAAGACATCAAATGCAGCATGGACAGACTCAATTGTCCCCTTGAAGCTATCGTCGAGCAGCGTTATGTCTCCAGGCAATCGTAGCATTTCCATCCGAGATTCCGCAGACGCCACTTCACTCAGCCGCGCAACGGCAAGGTCAATATTCACGTTTTCTATGTTAGCCACTGCCAAGGCAGCAAGGAAGGGATAGACCATGTGAAGGCCTAAAAACTGGGTTTTAATTTGAAAGGACCCATTTGGAAAAATGGCAGTGAATGTAGTTCCGTCGGAGGAGCTTTTTATTTGTTCAGCCCTGATGTCATTATCTGTGTTCAAACCTACCGTGATTACTTGTGCATTAGTTTGAGTCGCCATCCAACGTACATTTGGATCATCGCCGTTCAGGATTGCAATACCCCTATTTGACAAAGATCGGACCATCTTTACCTTTTCAGCACGCGTGTCGTGCAACGTGGGAAACGAACGATTATGCTCGCTCTTGATCGAGGTTACAACAACGATATCGGGCCTTAGCATTTTGGCATATGACTCCATTGGACCTGGACCAGCAACGCCGGCTTCAATAACGGCATGGTGGTCGTTCCAATGAATTCGTAAGATATTTGCGGCGAGGCTTGACCCGTAGTTACTGAAAGAAAAATATCTTTCCGGACAATTCAGAGCTGCACTAATCGTCCGGCGTGTAGTAGTTTTGCCAAGGGAACCTACAACTGCAACAATACGGGTTCGCCGAAGAAAAATTCGGCGATATGCCTTTGCCAGCCTTGATAAGTAACGATGATAACGATCAAATTCTCGACGCAGAAAAATATGACCTGAATTTGGCAATGCACGAAATAATCGTATTAGATCAGGCAATTTCTGTATATTCTTAAGTCTCATTCAAACAAAGTTTTTCTCGTTAGAGGATAATTTATATGAAAAAGAGATTATGAGTTTACTCAACTTTCGGGGTTGATAGTCGAAAAGGTTTAAAATATAACACGCTGACATCATTGTTAGTATTGACTGGATTTACTTTCTTTGCAAACAAATCAAGAAAGGAAAGGAAGTCAGTCACATGCACCATAACCTTATTATCGGAATAAAATCAAACGGTGATCTCTGAAAAACTGAGCATTTTTTGCCAATTTCTTCACTGAATTTAAAATCGGCAGCCTGCTCACTAAGTCAGTTATGCCCAAAACCAAAGGAGTCGCACTGTTGGCTGTTTTTGCCGTCGTTTTCAATCTGGCCTTTACCGGGAAGAATACTTTTCAGGGCATTGTGAAGGACAAAAAGATCACCATCGGAAAAAATGCGATATACAATTCAGCGGAAAGCGGAAAGCGGAAAGCGGAAAGCGGAAAGCGGAAAGCGGAAAGCGGAAAGCGGAAAGCGGAAAGCGGAAAAACGGGACAGATTTATTTTTACGTAAAACGGGACAGATTCTGACGGAATCCCGCAAAATCACGCATAACATTGCACCTCAAACTGTTCGCGCAGTGCCTGTAACGCCTGCTGGAAACCTGTTTCTCGGAAGGGCAGTTCCTCTTTCTGTAACACACGACAGCGGCTATGGCGGGGTCGGACCACCGCAACATTACTTGTTTCTTTAGCCTGGACCAGTGAGAGTTATTTGCTGGTTGCACTGTTTATCTGTCTGCTGGTAGTGGGGCCCGCACTCGCATTCGGCCTCTACGATATAAGCCACCAGCTCGAGAAAAACCACGAGCCGAGTTTTCGTCACGAGCGTAGCAAGGCTTTTCTTAAAATGGGGCACGAGCTCATGCTGGCGCTGTTGCTGAGCCTGATGTTCATGTTTCTGCTCATCCTTGTTTCGATTGTGATGAATGTTGTGACGATAGCCGGGCAATCGGCGGCTTCTGCGGCGGTGCCGCTGTCTAATACAGGGTTCCTTGTCGTTGCCGTTATTTTCGGCGGCCTGCTGTTTGGTGCCAGCTCATTTGCCTTGCCAATGATTCTGGACCGGGATGCCGATGCCATGACGGCAATTACAACAAGCTTTTATGCGGTGTGGCGAAACAAGTCGGCTCTGGCGCTCTGGGCATTGCTGATTCTGGCACTGACAGCAATAGGATTCGCGACGGCACTGATAGGCTTCGTGCTCATCGCGCCGGTACTCGGTTATGCGACGTGGCACGCGTACCGTGAAACGATCATCACATAATATCCAGGGGGATCGGTTAGCCCGGAGGTTATTCCGTGTTTACCCCCGGATTTCCTCCAGACGAGCGCTGGGTCACCTTTTGTTGAGCCGTATCGGCCAAGCGATGCTGTTACACATTGGCGACAAATATGGCGCTCGGTCAGGAGTGCCTTATCGAAGAAAAACCAGATAAATAAATTAAGGCCTTAAACCAGTACCCTGAGCTGCAATTTATCTGACTCTGGTAATTCTGTTTGTTGCTTGCCCTTGTCGCCTACATGCCGACCAGTTCGGCGTGATAGCCGTTTTCCCGGGCCACTTCAACCAGTCGTTGTGAGGCAATCTGATCGGGGTTGTACTCGACAATTATCAGATGAGGCTGGTTGTCACGATAATCCGCTGCCATCACGCTATCGAGTTGCAGCAGCCGGTCGCGCAATCCATCACGCTGGTCCGAACTGGTTCTTTCATCGATATGCAGCATCACATCAACCATTTTGGATTCCATGTTGCAGCTCCGTGGTTACTATGTACTTAAAGTCTAGTAGATTCGTTATGAAAATGGGGATTAGAAATTTATTTTGAACCTGCCAGGAATGCTAAAAAGGCACAATCGTAAAAGGGCCGGTAAAATGCAAACTATTATCGTCTTTGAGAGTAGCTTCAATGCCTGACGCATTCCCGGTATTGATTTATTTCAATGCGGTGCGACAGTGTTGAGCTAATTTTTAAACAGGTGCATATAAGAGGAAGCGATATCATCTCAAGGGAGTGTGGCTGTGAGTGAATATCAACACAAGTTGGCGGGTATTTTTCCCGATGCAGGAGCAATGGAACAGGCCGAGCGGTTGTTCCTCGATAAGGGTTTCCAGACCGGACAGATCACACCCATCAGGGCGGAAGAGGCAGTAGAGGAACAGCAGCATAAAATCGAGTCAGAATCCGGCGCTGTACGCGACGAGTTTATCAAAGACATCTCCATGGGTACCGGTGTCGGTGGTGTGGCCGGTGCGGCCGGCGCTGCCGGGATCAGCCTGGGCGCGCCGGCCCTGTTTGTCAGCGCGCCGGTTGTTGCCCCACTGATGGTGCTCGGCTATGCTGCCACGATTGGCGGGGTGGCCGGTGCGATTCATGGGTTGCATGTCAAAGAGGATGTTTTGACCGCGGTCGTGGAAGATGCTCTGAAAGAAGGCTATCCTGTACTCATGATTGAGGCGAGGGACAAAGCGGAAGCGGAAGATGCGTATAAACTGATGCAATCCACAATGCATATCGATGAGGTGAAATACTGATGTCGAAAAAGCCCGACAGCCCGGAACAGGCTTCGTTACCGGAAAAAGTCAGTTGTGCTGTATGCCGGAAGGAAGTTCCTCGCGTCGACGCCCTCAAGGATGAGGGCGAAGAATATATTCGCTGGTTCTGTGGGCTCGATTGCTATAACCAATGGCGGCAGGATGAAAATCAAAACAACTAATATTTAGCTCAAGACAGATTTATTACTCCTGGAGTTACAGAGACTTGAGCTTTTGCAATACAGGATGGAGTAACGGTGCCTGGACAAACACCGAGAAAAATACCACCCCGTAGGTGATGGACTGGATCGTGTACCAGGAATCCAGTTCAAGCGGCAGGGAGAGCGCCAGGGCAATCGCCACCGCCCCGCGTAAACCACCCCAGTAAATAATGAAATGTTGCTGGCGATTCAGCGGCTCGACGCCGGGAATCCGGCCAATGAAAGGAAGGCTGGTATAGATGCCAATTGCGCGCGCCAGTAAAACAGCCAGAATGCCAAACAACATTGCCAGCCACATGTCTGTGAACATGCTTAGTGTGAATGTGAATCCCACGAGCAGAAACACAAAGGCATTGGCCATAAAGGCAAAGAATTGCCAGATGGATAACAGTAACGGAAACCGGTTCTCCTCTGGATGTTTTCTGGTTTCCCAGCCCAGGCACAATCCGTAGCCCAGTACCGCGACAATGCCGGAGACGTGCAACCATTCCTTTGCGCCGAGGAAGGTCAAATACGCAAAGCCGAGCGTAATGCCGGTAAATACCATCGGGTCTGTCACCCAGCGATTGGCCAAAATAACGAGTAACCCGGCGATAATACCAACTACTGCACCACCAAACATGACATAGAGAAATTGCAGAATCGGGGTATGCCAGGAAAGTTGTTGCCCCGGCTCAAGAGCTATCGCAAGCAAGAGCGAAAAGAGCACGATGGCGATTGCGTCGTTGAACAGGCTCTCTCCCTCCATGACTACCGTTAAACGCGGATTAATATTAAATTGTTTGAACATGTCCAGAACGGCAACCGGGTCCGTTGCCGAGAGTAATACGCCACATATCAGTGCCGCGACCCAGGGAAAGGCGCTGTGATCAATGCTGAAGTAGAGAATGCTGGCTGTGATCAGAGTGGTAAGCAGGAGCGCGGGTATTGCCAGTAATAAAATCGGTGTCAGGTTTCGCACCAATAAACGGATATTGATATTCAGGGCAGATTCGAAAATTAAAACGGGAAGAAATACGTTGAAAACGATATCTTTAAAGTGGTGCCAACGGAGTCCGCTATCAATTCCAAACAGGCCGATGACGACGCCGGACAGATAGCCGATTAATAACAGAAGCGCACTGAAAGGGATTCGAAAACGGGCTGATACCGGATAGGCAGCCGAGGCCAGAAGTAACATAGCAGTAAAAATGAGAATTATACGGCTAATTTCCATAATATCGCCTTAACGCTCTGATTTCCTTAATTAAGGATAGCAAGGAAAATACAGATGCAATATAAATCGGTGGACGACAGCTTGTCTTGCTGAAAAAAAGCGGGAATACAGCTTCCTGAAATGTTAGCGAAAATGTAGCCCGACACCGAATCATTGGTGGTATTGACGTCAATTTATTGGCGGCTAAAAAAATTTATTTGGACCTCAAGTCCAATTTATGAAATAACCCTTCCCTGATTCTGACTTACCAATAACTCGAGACAAGGGGAAACATAGTGAAACTGATTTTGTTAGGCGCGCCGGGTGCCGGCAAGGGCACCGTGGCCAATATGCTGAGTGATATCGACGGCTCTGTACAAATTTCCACCGGCGACATTCTGCGCGCGGCGGTCAAGGAGGGCACCGAGCTGGGCAAGGAGGCCGAGGGCTATATGAACGCCGGCGACCTGGTGCCGGATGAGCTGATCATGGGGATCATGAAAGAGCGCCTGAAGGAAGACGACTGCAAAAACGGTTATCTGCTGGACGGGTTCCCGCGCACCATTCCCCAGGCGGAACAACTCAAGACCGTGCTGGAAGAGATGGGTGAAAAACTGGACGCGGTGGTCGACCTGGATGTGCCGCGCGAGGTACTCCTCGATCGTCTGACCACGCGCCGGACCTGCACCCAGTGCAATGCCATCTATAACATCAAGAGCAAGCCGCCCAAGGTCGAAGGCGTCTGTGACGAGTGTGGCGGACCGGTGGTGCAGCGCGATGACGAAACCGAGGAAGCGATTGCCAGCCGGCTGGATACCTATAACGAGAAGACCGCGCCACTGGCGGGTTTCTATGAGAAGGAAGGCATGCTGATGCGCATCAATGCCACTTCCAGTGACGACGTGGTCGCTGCGATCAAGGAGAAATGCGGTCTCGCATAACTATCTTGTTAACATGAGTAACGGGGGCATGCCCGGAAAGGGTTTTGACCCCTTAAACCTTGTTCCTGTATTGAAAAAATGGAGTCGCTCTGGCCCGAAACACGACCCGTTTAGCCGGCAGTCTGATAGAGGTGTACATCCCGCTGCGGGAAGGGGATGCTGATGCCTTCCCGATCAAAGGCCGTTTTCACTTTTTCGGTCAGTTCGAACTTGAGCGGCCAGTAATCGGGGGCATTGACCCAGGTTCGTACCGTCAGATCGACCGAATTGTCGCCCAGGTTACTCAGCAATACCTGCGGTTCCGGGTCGTTGAATATCCGCTCTTCACTCGTCATGATAGCCATGATGACTTCGCGCGCCTTGCTGACATTGTCGCCATAACCGATGTTAAAAACGAAATCCAGCCGACGGGTGGCCTCGGCGGAATAGTTGGTGATGATGCCATTGGACATGGCGCCGTTGGGAACGATGATGCGCACGTTGTCCGGGGTGGTCAGGATGGTGTTGAAGATCTGGATATCCGTCACCGTGCCGCTGACGCCCTGGGCGGTAATATAATCGCCAACTTTGTAAGGCCGGAACATGAGAATCAACGCGCCACCGGCGAAGTTGCCCAGGCTGCCCTGCAGTGCCAGTCCCACGGCCAGGCCGGCAGCACCCAGTACGGCGATGAATGAGGTGGTGGCAATCCCCACCATGGAGGCAACACTGATCAATAGCAGAACTTTTAAACCGATACCGACCAGACTTTGCAGAAAACGCGACAGCGTGGGCTCCACCTTGCTGCGTTCCATGCCTTTGGCCATGACTTTGACCAGGCGACTGATCAGCGACAGGCCGACAATGAGGACGACAATGGCAAGCACGAACCGGGGGCCAAACTGCATCAACAGCTCAACGCCCTTGTCTGCGTAGGTTGATAGTTGTTCCGAAGTGAAGAACTCGTCCATTGGTCTGGCTCCTTCGCGGCTCTCGGACGCCGTTGTTATTGAGTTTTTTGTTAAATGGCAGCCAGAGTGAGCATCAAGCATCTACCTGGCCGGGGCTGAAAATTAATGTCCAATATTAGGCGATAAAACCTGCTAACAAAAGGGGATACCGTTTACTGTTTCTCCGGCTGGAATTGCTTTATGTTTCTACAATCCGGAGTTGTTTTATCCGTTGTTGGAGCGCCTTGCGTTTGGCTGGGCGCCAGTGAAGAAGTTAGATAGAGCTTAAGTATTCTTATATTATTCAGGGTTAATAGTTATCACCTTTTTCGGTAACGCTTTAGGGCGAAGGGCCGATAACCCTATTCTGTATAGGGTGTGATACAGGCCCGTCGTGAACAATCGTACCTCCGAAACCTATCTGCTCCATTCGTGAGCCAGTTGCCATTAATAGTCCGCTTTTTAACTTGGCGGAAGTATCGGGATCAGTGTATTTCCCTATCATAGCCAAATCCCGGACGAACTCATTCACAATGCTGACGTGGCCATGTACCACGCCAAGCGCAATGGCAAAAATGCTTATATTTATTACGCACGGCTGTCAGCGGTATAGCACGGGGCGGGCAAGGTATGCAGTCACGGTCAGGGGAGTAGTATGGCCGGGCCCGTCATCACCCGACGCACCAGTTCCGCCTGACGATTGGTGCCAGTTTTTCGGAAAATCGCCTTGAGCTGGGAGCGCAAGGTATTGCCGGACAGGCCGAATGCTTTTTCCATTTCCTTTATCGTCAAACCCTCACACAAGCCATTGACCAGTCGGGATTCGGCAGGTGTCAATGCATATAACATGTGCAGAATCTCTGTTGAAACTTTACTGTCAGAGATCGAATCACCAAGAAAAATCACCGCCTGTGCCTGGTCCGCGAGTGCACTGTACTGATGGTGCTCCAGACCCAAAGGCACGACAAAGATGGTCAGATTGCCGGCTTCGCTACTCAAGGACATTTGGCCACCCTGATATTGATTTTGACGCAGCGCTTCGTCAATCAGCCAGGACAGCTTATGGGATTCTACAGCATGCTCGCAGTAGATTTTATCTGAAGTTATATTCAGACTTTTCCCGTTGGAGATAATCTCCGCGGCACGCCTGTTATGCCAAATGGGTCTCTTGTTGCGGTCAAGAAAAACGATACCAAAGGGTAAACAGTCTATGGCATCATAACCTGCCCTGCATTGTTGCTGATGCTCGTGCAGCCGGTTTTGTATCTCAATGGTATTTTTCAGATGCGGGGTCAAAAGATTAAACATTGAGATATTGGCATCCGAAAAACTGCCCGTTTTAAACGAACGATGCAAACCGATTACAAAGTGGCCCTTGTCATTCTCCATGACATTGGCGCCCATTAAATGATGTATCTCGTATTGGCGAAGGTATTCATGATAAAAAGGATTGCAATTGGCGAACCATGCAGGTGAATCTGACCGGCTATTTCCTGGTGGCCAAGCACACCATTCCGGCCCTGCGCCAAACCCGAGGGAGTATTGTTAATATTGCCTCGACCCGGGCCCTCCAGTCCGAGCCACATACCGAAGTCTATGCCGCCAGCAAGGGTGGGGTAGTGGCGTTTACCCATGCTCTGGCGATCAGCCTGGGGCCGGCTATCCGGGTCAACTGCATCACCCCGGGCTGGGTCGCTACCGATGACTGGCAGGCCCCTTCCCGGCGGAAGGCGCCGGAACTGCGTGAGACCGATCACCGCCAGCACCCGGCCGGCCGGGTCGGCCATCCCGCTGACGTTGCAGCGATGGTTGATTATCTGATCAGCGACGCAGCGGGCTTTGTCACCGGCCATAACTTCATTCTCGACGGCGGAATGACGCGCAGGATGATCTACGCACCGTAACAGGATCACTAAAGAACTCTGATTCCGTTAATTCTGCTATCTTTTGGCGATGACTGACGCCCTGCTTCCCGCGGTTCTGATTTTCGCGCTTGCCGCGATGTTTATTGCCGTGTTTGGCGTGCGAATGACCCGCGTGGCCGGGGAGCTGGCACGGCGCACGGGGATGGGCGAGGCGATCATGGGCGCCCTGTTCATCGGTGCGGCGACCTCGCTGTCGGGGATCACCGCCTCGGTTACCGCCGCGTGGTCGGGGCATGCCTCGCTGGCGGTGAGCAACTCCCTGGGGGGGATCGCGGCGCAAACAGCCTTTCTGGCCATTGCCGATTTCTTCTACCGGCGCGCCAATCTCGAGCATGCCGCCGCCTCGGTGGAAAATCTGATGATGACCGCGTTTTTGATCATCCTGCTGTCGATTCACCTGGTGGCGCTGTCTGTCCCGCAGTTGAGCGTCCTGGGCGTCCATCCGGCGACGCCGGTGCTGATTATCACCTATCTGTTTGGCATGTGGCTGCTCAACCGTACTCACGAGATGCCTATGTGGTATCCCAAACGGACCAGCGATACCCGACGGGAGCAGACACATACCCGACGCTCACGCGGGGCGACGCTTTACGGTCTCTGGCTGCGCTTTTTAGCACTGGCAGCCCTGGTCGCCACGGCCGGCTGGTTCTTGACCCACGCGGCGGTCACCATCAGCCGGGAAACCGGGCTGGCCGAAGGGGTGGTGGGCGGGATATTTATTGCCATTTCCACCTCTCTGCCCGAGCTGGTAATTGCCGTGACCGCCGTGCGCATGCGCGCCCTGACCCTGGCGGTGGGGGATATCATCGGCGGTAACGCTTTCGATACCCTGTTTATCGCCCTGTCCGACATCGTCTACCGAGGGGGTTCCATCTACGCGGCGCTGACCCATTACGAGACCTTCTGGTTGGCATTGACGCTGCTGATGTGCGCGGTATTGATAATGGGCTTGATTCAGCGCGAACGTCACGGGATTGGCAATATCGGCCTGGAGAGTGCGACGCTGCTCGTGCTTTATCTGGGCGGCGTGGGGCTGATCACCCTGGTGTTGTGATCCGAGGCGTCTGAAGTAAAGGGGCCGGCACTTTTAACCGCTCCATCGCACAGGTTCAAGAGGAGAACCGCATGTCGTATTACCTTGTTAAAATTGCCGTGACGACGCTGTTGATTGTGCTGATTTCTGAAATCGCCAAACGCAGTACGTTAATTGGCGCAATCCTGGCATCGGTCCCCATCGTTTCCGTGCTGGCTATGATCTGGCTGTATATTGATACCCGGGATATTGATAGGGTCAGCACCCTGGCAACCAGCGTGTTCTGGCTGGTTCTCCCTTCCCTGGCATTGTTTATCGTTCTGCCGGTCCTATTGAAGCAGGGGCTGAATTTTTATTTGAGTCTGGGCGCTGCGATTGCCGTCACGGTGGGCTGTTACTGGTTGATGGTCTATGTGCTGCACTATTTTGGCATAAAATTATAACAACTCGTGTTCAAGGGCACGCCGCAGGGCAGCGGGTGTCGCAGACCAGGGCTGTCAATGCTTCATGTCCTGCGGAGCTATGTCGGGTTTCTTGCGTGCCAGAAATTGCCGCCATGCCTGATAGGTGTCGTGACGCTTGTAGGCGCCGGTCAAGATATAGTCCAGGACACTGTTCAGGCGATAGACCCAGACGACCGAGTTGATACGGATGATCTCCTTGCCGTTTTCATCGAAAAAGACCAGGGTCGGGGAATAGTACAGATCGAGTTCGTCGGCCCATTGCCGGGCGGTGAGCCGTCGGCCGCCCGGTGTGATGAGCCTGGTGTCCGATTGCATATCAAGCTGTATCACGTCCATCTGTTTCAGGCTGGCTATGATCCTGTCGTTACCGAGCGGGCCTGCATGTAATACATCACAGGCGTGGCAGCGTGGTTGCTCGAAAAACACGGCCAGGGGGCGAGCGGCTGGCATTTTGCTGCGGTCGAGTGCATAGGGTGGAGAAGCAAATACCGGGTGGGTGTTGAGCCGGTCCTTGCCGTAGCTTTCTGCCAGCACGGCACGGCTCAGGTAGTCACGAAAGGGCTCTTTGGCATAATGCCGATCGCTGACATATTCCAGCGCCGCGCGAAATTGATACGGCGGATGGTAACCCTGCAGTTTGAGTACCTGCTTTTTTTGCGCGTTGTAAAATAACAGGGAGGGCGTGAAGTTGGTCCGCTGCTCGACCGCGAAGGCTTTCTCCTCGTAGACTTTGCCGTCGATGGCGGTGATATTGCGGGCGCCTTTGACATCGAGGGCGATGACATCGAAATTCTCCCGGGTGTATTTGACAATCTCCGGGTCCCCCCAGTTGTTTTGCAAGTGGGCCTTACAATAGGGACAGTGATCCTGGCCGAAGTAAACGATAACTCCTTTCTTGCCCGCCGCAACGGCTTCCTCGATATCATCGTAAAGATCCAGAAAGCTGAGCTTGAACCAGTCGGGATGCGTGACGGGCTCCTCCAGCGGCCTGTCAGAAAAAGGCGCGATCGGATCGTTTTGCGCCTGCAGGCCGGTCGCGGCGGTGGCAAATGATAGAAAGACGATGTACCGGAGGATATTCCGCACAATCGTCTCAAATACAGCCTGTCGCTTAATCACCGTTTTACCTGGCGTCTTTGTCGGGTATTTTCCGGAATCCGATCGTCTCCCTTTATAACAAAAGCGAAACGGGGTGTCTCGAAGAAAGGCCGACCGGCAAACCGGCAACGTCTATCCGTGCAAGGTGGCGCTAACTGTGGACACCGGGTTTTACAGCATGTCGCGGCAAACGAGCAGGACAGTCCGTCCGTTGCCGACCGATAGCTCAATAACGATAACTGCCTTCCACCTCGTCGCGGCTCAGCACACCATAGATGCGGGGCAGCCCAGGCACGTTCTGGCTGGTGACATAGGCCATCTCCTTGCCGCTGTCGTGCAGGAGTTGCCGCGCTTCTTCCATGGTGGCGCGCATATCGACGGCCACCAGGGTGCGGCGCTCGCCGGGTAACTCCATCAGATCAAACTGTTCGACATCGGGGGACTGCTTGCGGGCATAGGCCAGATCCACGCCCGCCAGCGCCATCTGCGGTTGGTTCTTTTCCTGGATCAATACCCAGACCGGCTCGTCCTGCAGGGCGCGATCCACCTGCTGTGCCTCGACCTGCCGGGGCAGGACGACGATCTTGCGGTTCATGGCGCTGGCCACGCCGACCCGCCGTAACGATTGCGCCACGGGATCGCTGCGATAATCCAGGCCGCGGCCGCGCAGCAGGGTATGGAACAGGGATTCGCGCCGGAAGAGCCGCCCGCTGACGATGGTCGAGGTCACGACCGCCAGCATCCCCGGCAGGATAAAGTTCGGCTCCCCGGTCAGCTCCAGGATTGCAATCAACCCGGCCATGGGCGCCTGCAGGGTGGCGGCCATCATGGCGCCCATGCCGATCATTGCGTACAGGCCGACACTGCCGGGTTCGATGAAGCCGAGCTGGATGCCGATGGCCCCCAGCAGCCCCCCGGCGGCCGCGCCGATAAAGAAGGTCGGGCCGATGATCCCGCCGGGCAGCCCCAGGCCGATGCCGCCGGCGGTGGCCAGTACCTTGACGATCAGCACCACGAGCAGCAGGCGCAGGGCGATCTCGCCGCCGAGGATGGCATTGACCGTGTCATCGCCAATGCCCATCACCTCGGGGACGAACAGCCCGCAGACGCCGACCAGCAGGCCCGCCAGCACCGGCCGCGACCAGTGGGGCAGGCCCCGGCTGCGCAGGGCGACCTGTTGAAACAGGGCATTGAAGCCGGCGGCGAGCAGGCCGATCAGGATCCCGCATACCAATATATAGGGCAGCTGTGCCACGCTGCCCAGGTGCAGCTCGGGGACGGAAAAGGTGTAGGTGTTGCCGAATACCAGCTGGCTGATGGCGGTGGCACTGACCGTGGCCAGAATCACCGGGGCAAAACCGGCCACGGTGTATTCGAGCATCAGCACTTCCATGGCGAACACCGCCCCGGCCAGCGGGGTATTGAAGGAAGCGGCAATCCCGGCGGCGGCGCCGCAGGCGGTCAGCACCCGCAGGCTGTTATGCGGCAGGCCCAGCGCCTGGGCCGGCAGATTGCTGCTGGCTGCCCCCAGGTGGGCGCTGGGTCCCTCGCGGCCGACCGAATGCCCGGCGATCATCGAAATCGCGCCGCCGAAAAACTGCACCACCGCGTTGATCCACGGCAGGCGGCCCTGATGATAGGCCAGGCGTTCGATCACATGCAGCACCCCGACGGTCTGCGCCGGAGCCGATACCAGGCGAAACAGCACTCCGATTAGCAGCCCGCCCGCCAGGGCAGTGCCCAGCCGCCAGTGCCAGGACAGGGACTCGAAGTCTCCGGCCTGCGTCATCGGATAGAGTGAGGTCTGCGCCGCGTCGACCAGCAGGCGCAGGGCGATGACCGTCAGGGCCGCCAGGATGCCGGCGACCAGCCCGAGGAAGGAGAGCGGCAATATTGCATCCGGCCGGGCCAGCTGGATGCGGAATCGCTCCAGCCATTCGCTCATTTTCGACGGGATCATGGGGTGTCTTGGTCGGTGGGGTGGGGCGCCGACGTCTCACCCGGGCGGGTGACGATCGTTGCGCTGCCGGAACCGGGCGGCGGTTCAGGAGGCCGGCGGCTCCCCATGCAGCGAGCTGAGAAAAGTATCGACCTCGGCCATGACATGATCCAGCGAGCCGCTGACCAGGTGTCGGCCCTCGCCGTCGTGGGCACAGTAGGCATCCTGCTCGCGATCCCGGCTGAGGGTGAGGACCAGATACTCGTCCGCGCCGCCGGCGAACAGTTGAAAAATATCGTCATCATCGTTGTCCTTGGCCCAGTGCCAGCGCGTCGCCCGCCCGTGGGCCACTTCGTGAGCGGCAAAGCTTTCCACGCGCTCGCGATCGTGTTTGCCGAAAAAATTATCGGGCAGTTCAATAATCTCCGCCATCAGGCTCTCCCATTGTCGTTATTCAGTAAACCGGTCGCTCAGTCTTGCATCCCTGGCAGTGGCTATCAAGCGCGGTGAGCCACCTCTTGATGTAATCCGGTTTACTGCAACCGCTTTCCCGCTCATCTTTGATAAACTGCCAGGTACGCTAAAATCGCTTGTCAGTGGAGTTGTAATCATGTTTATTGTCGCCAATCGCGTGCCGGTCGCCGCCGGATGGGAAGAGACCTTCGAGGAACGTTTTCGCCAACGGGCCGGCCAGATCGATCAGCAGCCGGGCTTTGTGCGCATGGAAGTCCTCCGGCCAGAGAGTGATGAGACCCCCTATGTGGTGCTGACCACCTGGCAGGACAAAGCGTCGTTCGAGGCCTGGGTAGGCAGCGAGGATTTCAAACTGGCCCACAGCAATCTGATGCCGAAAGAAGCATTCGACGGCGAGGGCAAGCTGGAAATGCACGAGGTCGTCGTGGCCAGCGAACAATCCGGTTAACAGCCCGGGCCTCTGGCACGTTGTATACACCACTCTTGGAATTGTTTAATGACGATGATCGATCACTTGACCGATGAATGAACCCGGTTCAGCTTTTACTGCCAACTGCCAACTGCCAACTGCCAACTGCCAACTGCCAACTGCCAACTGCCAACTGCCAACTGCCAACTGCCAACTATCTATACAATCCCTGTAGGAGCGGGCTTCGACCGCGACGGTGCCAGATTCGGCAGTCGCGCCCGCGGGGCGCTCCTACAGGCTCACTATTCAGCTGTTCTGCCAATTTTCTTTTCCCACAAAAACTACGTTCAAAGCCTGTTGTTAAGCCTGCCTGCCCCGTCTAGACTTCTGGCAGGTTTTTCGGAGGGCTTCGCATGGCAACATTGAACATCAACGGCGAAACGGTCGAGGTGGAGGTCGATGGCTCGACGCCGCTGCTCTGGGTGCTGCGTGAGCAGCTGGGGCTGACCGGCACCAAGTATGCCTGCGGCATCGGCCTGTGCGGATCGTGCACGGTGCATGTCGATGGCGAGGCGGTGCGCGCCTGTACCGTGCCGGTCTCTGCCATGGATGTCACCAAGCAGATCGTCACCATCGAGGGGCTTTCCGAGGATAACAGCCATCCGCTGCAGCAGGCCTGGAAGGAGCTGGATGTGCCGCAGTGCGGTTACTGCCAGCCGGGGATGATCATGGCCGCGGCGGCGTTGCTGAACAACAACGCCGAGCCCAGTGACGCGGAGATCAATAACCAGGTCACCAACATCTGCCGTTGCGGCACCTTCAACCGGGTGCGGCGCGGGATTCACCGGGCCGTGGCGATCGGCAAGGAGCGCACCTCATGAAAACCGACAGCATCGATGTGTCCCGGCGCGAGTTTCTGATCACCAGCACCCGCGCGGCCGGGCTGGGCGCGGGCTTCTCCCTCGGGCTCTATCTGCCCATGAGTGCCACGGCCGTGGCGGGCGAGTGGGATGAGCTGCCCTCCGAAGGTTTCCCCGAAATCGGCGCCTGGGTCGTCATCCAGCCCGATGACACGGTCATCATTCGCATCGCCCGTTCCGAAATGGGCCAGGGGACCTTGACCGGCCTGGCGCAACTGGTGGCCGAGGAGCTGGAGTGCGACTGGGACAGGATCATTACCGAATACCCGACCCCCGGCGAGAACCGTGCGCGGGATCGGATCTGGGGGAGCTTTTCCACCGGCGGCAGTCGGGGCATCCGCGACAGCCACCGCTATGTGCGCAAGGGCGGGGCCGTGGCGCGGGAGATGCTGCTGCAGGCGGCGGCCGATCGTTGGGATGTGCCCAAAGGCGAATGTCGCGCGGCCAACAGCGTGATTACCCACCAGCCCAGCGGGCGCACGCTCACCTACGGCCAGGTGGCCGAAGCGGCTGCCGAATTGTTCCCGCCGCAGCATGTGGCACTGAAACAACCGGACGAGTGGGAAATCATCGGCAAGCCGATCCCGCGTCTGGACACCGACGACAAGCTCAACGGCAAGCAGATCTTCGGCGCCGATCTGCAACTGCCCGGCATGCTCAACGCCGCGATCAAGGCCTGCCCGACCTTCGGTGGCAAGCTCAAAGCGTTTGACGAGAAAAAGGTCACCGGCATGCCCGGCGTGCGCAATGTGGTGCGCGTGGGTGAGGACGCCGTCGCCGTCGTGGCCGATACCTGGTGGCAGGCCAACCAGGCGCTGGAGGCGTTGCCGATCACCTGGGACCATGGGCCGAACGCGAAACTCGACAGCGCCGCGATCGATAAAATGCTCGAGGAGGGACTGACCTCCGACAAGGATGTCTTTGTCGGTAACCAGGCCGGTGATGTCAACAAGGCGTTAAACGGCGCGGCCAGCACCGTCGAGGCGACCTATCGCTATCCCTACCAGAACCACGCCACCATGGAACCGATGAACGCCACCGCGCTGTGGAGCAAAGACAAGTGCGAGGTCTGGTGCCCCACGCAAAACGGTGAGGCGGCTCTCAAGGCGGCGGTCGACGCCGCCGGGTTACCGGTGGACAAGTGTGATGTGTACAAGATTCACCTGGGCGGCGGCTTTGGTCGGCGCGGGGCGTTTCATGATTTTGTCACCCAGGCGGTGACCATCGCCAGACAGCTGCCCGGTACCCCGGTCAAATTGTTGTGGAGCCGCGAGGAGGATATGGCCCACGGTCACTATCATCCCATCACCCACTGCAAGCTGGTCGGCGCGCTGGACGAGGCCGGCAACCTGACCGGGCTGAACGTGCGTATCTCGGGCCAGTCGATCCTGGCCGCCGTGATGCCCGACGGGCTGCAGGACGGCATGGATCCGGTCACTTTCCAGGGCTTTCACTCCGAGGGCGACCACGCCATCAGCTACACGGTGCCCAACCTGCTGGTGGAGCACGCCATGCGCAACCCGCCGGTGCCGCCGGGCTTCTGGCGCGGGGTCAACATCAACCAGAATGCTATCTATATGGAATGTTTTCTGGATGAGCTGGCCCATGCCGCCGGCCGGGATCCGCTCGAGTTCCGCCGCAGCCTGATGGCCGATCAGCCAAAAAGCCGGGCGGTGCTCGATGCCGTGGCCAAAAAAGTCGGCTGGGATAAACCGGCCGGTGAAGGCGTGCATCGCGGCCTGGCGGTGGTCAAGACCTTCGGCAGTTACGTGGCCGCCTGCGCCGAGGTATCGGTGGATGAGCAGGGCAAACTCAAAATCCACCGCATCGTCGCCGCCACCGATCCCGGCCATGCCGTCAACCCGCAACAGATCGAGGCGCAGGTGGAAGGCTCGTTCGTCTTCGGTCTGTCGGCGCTGCTTTACGGTGAGTGCACCATCAAGGACGGCGGCGTCGAGCAGACCAATTTCCATGACTTCCCGTCCATGCTGATGGATGAGATGCCAAAAGTGGAGACGATTGTCATGCCCTCCGGCGGCTTCTGGGGCGGGATCGGCGAGCCGACCATCGCCGTCGCCGCGCCGGCGGTGCTCAACGCCATCTTCGCCGCCACCGGCAAGCGAATCCGGCAGGTGCCGCTCAAGGATGTGGATTTGAGTGCGGCCTAGCCTGGCCCTTCGGGCAGGGCCGAGGGCCGAGTGACGAGTGACGAGGAAAACACTCTCACCATATGGCTCGGTAGGAGCGGCTGCGCCGCGATAGATCGTGCAGGGCCACGGGGCTTGTCGCGCCAGAGGCGCTCCTACGGCTCTCTTGGCCCTGCTGCGTCCGGAAGGACGCTACAGTCTAACGCTGCCAACTGCGACTGCAATTTGCCGACTTCTCTTTTGTGCGGCTGAAAACCCCCAGAAAAATCTGGTAGCGCTTCGCAACCTTCAAATAAGCATATCAATAACTGCTTAATTCCTGCCGCTCATCGGGTATAACAACCCGGTTTGATATCACTTCTTTTAGCAAACGACCAGGTTGTGTCCCCGAATAGGCTGGACTAGACTATAGCTAGTTAACTAACTAGGTATTTCGATGACACCTCGCCCGAGCAATACACAACGCCAGCAACAGTTGATCGAAGCGGCCAGTCGGCTCGTCCATCAACAGGGTTTTGCGGAAACCACCCTGGCGGCGATCGCCGGCCAGGCGCAGATGCCGAGTGGCAGTATCTATTACTACTTTCGCAATAAAGACGATGTGGTTCGCGCCATTGTCGAACAGCGGGTGCGTGAGCTTGAGGAGCGGTTGCACGGCTTTGAGCAGCTTGCCTCAGCCGGGGCGATGATCGAGGCGGTTATCAATATCTGGCAGGAGGACAGCGAAATCGACGCCCGATATGGCTGCCCCATCGGGAGCTTGTGTTATGAGCTCGCCAAGCAGGGCGGCGAGAAGCAACAGCTGGCCTCGCAGCCTTTGCGGATTCTGTTGCAGTGGTGCGAAGCGCGTTTTGTCGAGATGGGACACCAGGATCGGGCGGCGGATCTGGCCCTGCATCTGCTGGCGGCATTGCAGGGTATCAGTTTGATTGCCAATGCGTTAAGTGATCCCGATCTGATCAGGCGCGAGAACGATCAATTGCGCGCCTGGCTGGCGGATCTTGAATCGGATTATTAATACAAACTAAAAACACGATAACCAGCCGGCACGGGTTGTCGGGATAACACCACCACCCAACGAGAAGTGAGGAGAAGCAAGATGAGAAGTATTAATCGAGCACTGCAAGCAATGTTACTGAGCCTGCTATTAGCGCCGTTGTCTATCGCCCAGGCCGAAGAGATGGCGCCCTACGGCACGGCGAAGACCAATATGCATGAGTACCCGACCATCAATGCTGTTTTTGATGCCAATTACGAGGACCCCAAAAAGCTCAATATTTTGCATGCGTTTGTCAAAAATACGGCCAAACCGCTCAAGGGCCATATGGTAGTCGTTACCCACGGGCCGGAGCTGCGCCTGTTTGCCAAGGAGAACTACATGAAATATCAGGGAATCGTCGATAAGCTGGCCGCCCTGGCCGAGGACGGGGTCGATTTCCGGATGTGTAACAATGCGCTGCGTGCAGCGGGCTTTGAACCCTCGGACATGCACGGCTTTATTACCGTTGTCCCGGCGGGTTTTCCGGAGATTGCCTACCTGCAGTCCAAGGGCTATGAGTACATCAACCCGATTCCGTACTCGGTACGCGATGTGCGTTATCTCGATCAGCCACAGAAGAAAAAGTAACTAAATAAGTGTTCCGAATACCCGAACACTTTGTTCAAAAGATTGCTTCGCTTCGCTCGCAATGACCGAAAATCGTGGGTCATTGCGAGGAACAACGTGACGAAGCAATCTCTCTGGACTGGTATTCGGGACGCTTGTTTAGTTAGTGGTAACGCTCTGGAAGGGGATGTGCCTCTCCCCTTTTTTATGTGCTGCTCACAAAATGGTGATAATCCTTGCGCTGTTTGTCATTGAAAACGGGATACGTAGCCGGGAGCTTATAAGAAACGCTGATGGGTTTTGATTTGTCATAATTGCATCCGATGCCGGGCATACAGGCCGGCGATCAGCAGACCAACAAGCAGTGCCGCGCCAGCCAGCCAGTACTGGTACTCCTCCAGGTTCTCCAGCAGCTTTTCCGCACCCTTGCCCAGGGCAAAGCCGGCCCAGGAGACGCCCAGTCCCCAGACCGTGGCCGGTATCAGATCCAGCAGGGTAAAGCGCAGGTGGCTGATGCCGGTCATGCCCAGAGCGAAAGGGGTGATGGCGCGCAGGCCAAACAGACCCCGATAGCCAAAGATGATCAGCATATTGTGACGCTCGAGCAGACTGCGAATCCGCGCCACGCGCGGTTGCCACCCGGGGCGATTTTCCAGTACGGCCCGACCCTTGAGGCGGCCGAGCAGAAAGAAAAACTGGTAGGTCAGGATCGAGCCGATGATTGATGCCATCATCACCCAGTGTAATTCCAGCAGTCCCCGGTGGGCGAGGAAGCCGGCGGTCAATACAATCGCCTCGCCCTCGACAAAAACGCCGAGCGCGACTGCCAGGTAGCCGTAGGTGGCAATGGCTGATTCGAGCGTCACGCGATGGATTCCTCTGTCTGAAAACCGGGAACGGAGCACGGAATTACCTAATGTTAAGAGGTACTTTGGGCTGATTCAATAACTCAGTCCGACTATATCGTACGCAAGGCAGGCCTGGACGTTATTCATATGTCATTACTTTCTTACAGCATATCAATCCCGCTATGGCTTCTGGTCATCATGATCGTCATCATGCTCCCGACCCTGATAAAGCTGGTCAGGCTAGGCTACCGGTTCAAGCAGGGCGGGCTGGTCAGGGAAGAGCAGGGCGACACGGTTGTCTGGAAAGTGCAGAACCGGATCAGTGCTCCTGACCCCAAAAAGCGCGCATCAGCCAGGAATGAAGAGAAAGAGAAGGAGCGCGAAAAGAAGGCGGAACTGGCCCGGATTCTGACGATACTCATAAAGGAAGGCGACAAGGGTGTGTTGATGAAAACCATTGCCGACAGGATGGGTATCAGTATGATCCATGCGCAACATGCCATGAAAAAGCTTGTAGATAAAGGTATGGTGGAAGAGGTTGCCGGTGTCAGCGGCACGAAGTATTACCTGACCCAGGCGGGCAAAGAATATTGTCGCCGTAAAGCGAAATAAAAAATCAGTAATAAATAGAAGATTATATCTGCCCGCCACCACTGTTGGAAGGTTGCGGGGTGATTTGTCCGGGTCTTTGCTCTTCGGCAAAAGCTGATAAGATGGGGTGTGCTCATGACCCGGGACCAAGAGTTCCATGCCAGTTTACCTGCTTGTCGATAACGGTTCCAAACAACCGGACGCTACATTGTATTTGCGTTGCCTGGCCGCCCGGCTGAGCGAACATACGGGCAAGACTATCCACCCGGTCTCGCTGCAGCATGCAGACGCGATTCCCGAGGAGGAACTGGATGGTACGCCCGCGCAGGTGTTTCCCGAATTTCTCCGGACCCGGTTGGCGCAGGGTGAACAGGAATTTGTGGTGGTGCCGTTGTTCTTCGGACTGAGCCGGGCGATCACCTCGTTTATTCCCGCCGAGGTGGCGAGACTCAAATCGACATATCCCGAACTGACGGTCAGGGTGGCCCCGGTCACCTGGCCCCTGCCCGAGGGCGAACCGCGCCTGGCGCAGGTCGTGTTCGAACATATCCAGCAGGCCCGGCGGCAGAGCGTAGATGGGGCAAAGCTGGTACTGGTCGACCACGGCTCCCCGAGCCCGATGATAACCGAGGTACGCAGGGGCGTTGCCCAAACTCTGGCAAGGCAACACGGCCTTGAGGTGGACCAGGCGGTCATGGAGCGCCGTGAAGGCAAAGAATACGATTTTAACGGCGATCTGCTCGCGACCTGGCTGCGACAACAGGCGGAGCGGGGTGTGACAGAGGTGATCGTCGCCATGCTCTTCTTCCTCCCCGGTCGCCATGCCGGCCCGCATGGCGACGTGGCGGAAATCTGCAATACCGTGACGAGCGATTATCCGCAGCTTAACTACACTATTACCCCCCTGATCATCGACCATCCGTTGTTACTGGAAATTCTCAAAGATCGTCTTGAAGCGGGAGAGTAGTTAAAAGTGCCGGCTAGTATACAGAGGATCCGGCCGGCAAGAGACCGGTTCTATTGCAATTCGTAAGCCCCGTTGTCCGTTACAGCGATTTTGTCCAGGGTTTACTGACCACACGATTTGGCATATAGATCGGATATGAATATGAACTCGATCCTCGTGACGGGTAGCAACCGCGGGCTAGGTCTGGAATGGGTGCGTCAGTATGCACAGCTGGGATGGCGGGTCTACGCTACGTGTCGCTTTCCGGAGCAGGCCGATGAACTGCACAAGCTGGCAAGTGACCATCCGAATGTCTCCGTCCATCCGCTTGATGTCACCCGGGCCGAGCAGATCGGGGCGCTGGCCAGAGAATTGAGCGATGTTGCCATCGATATTCTGGTGAATAATGCCGGTGTTTATTACGAACGCTGGGGCAAGGACAAACTCGGTAGCATTGATTATGCCAACTGGCAGCAGACCTTCGCGGTGAACGTCCTGGGGGCCATGCGGGTCAGTGAAGCCTTGCTGGATGCGGTTGCCCGCAGCCGGCGCCGTCTGCTGGTTGGCATCAGCAGCCACATGGGCAGCATCACGGATATCGACAGTGGCAAGAATTACGCCTATCGTTCCAGCAAGGCGGCCCTGAACGCGGCTATGACCGGTTTATCCCATGAAGTCGCGCCGCGCAAGGTCGGTGTGTTGTTGCTGCATCCCGGTTGGGTCCAGACCCGCATGGGAGGCGATTCGGCGCCGTATACACCTGCCGAGAGTGTGCAGGGGATGCGTCAAATCATCGATGATTTCACGCTTGAGCAGTCAGGCGTCTTTCTGCGTTTTGACGGCACCCCAATGCCCTGGTGACAGGTAGCCGGATAGTCCCTCCAACAAGCAGGTCTGCAAACTTGTAATGACCTGACCGGACATCGCGTCAGAGAATGGAATATCGGATTTCTCCGGGGAATATTTGATTTCCATCCGGTTCGCTGTTACACCTTGGTCAGCGGATATCGATAATTCAGGAATTTCGAGATGTAGCCGTCAATATGAAAGCCTGCGGATGGCGGCTGATCGTTGTTCCGGCAACCTCGATTAATATCTCTTTTGCAAAAGAGGAAGGGCGATGGGAATGTCACGTTCAGGATTGGCGATTGGTCTGTTCCTGATTACGCTGCTGCTCGCCTGGGTTTTTCATGGTACCGGTGTCGTGGGTAATGATGCCGGCCGCAACATTTATATCCCTCAAACGCTGACGATACCCCTGCAGGTGAAGGCGGCTTACAACGGCGAGAAGATGTTCTTCCGTTACCGGTGGCCCGCAAAGCAGCCGCATATATACCATGACATGCTCCGTTATCAGGACGGCAAGTGGCTGCGTATCGGCAAAAGCCCGATCGGCCGGCAGCCGCAGGGGATCTACGAGGATCGAGTGACGATGCTGGTGGACGACGGTCGCGTGCCGGCGTTCGACAAATACGGCGGTTATGCCACTATCGGTAACGGCATGCGGTTTTTCACCGACGAGGCGGATGCTGCAGCGGTCAAGGCCCATCCCTACCTTGGTGGAAAGAAAGGCAAGTCCGATGTGCGCAAGTACCTGCCTGCCACGCGAACCGACCCGGCGGACTGGACATCGATCGTCCCCGAACAGGAACTGGGCGAGCTGCGTGAGGCGGGCTACTTTCTGGATTTGTGGCATTGGCGGGCGCATCGTTCCAATCCGATTGGCAAGTCCGATGATCAGTTTGTGGCCGAGTACCGCTATGGTGATGAGGGGCAGGGCGTCTATACCACCAACTGGGACAGTGCGAACAACCGGCCCATGTGGATGTTCGACCCGGACAAGGTTGGTTTTGCCGCACTCAGCTGGGCGGACCTGGAACAAAAGCGGCTGGGTTTCGACGATATCTATTACTTGCGCAAGGCCGAGGCCATACCCTTCGATCCGGATCATGCCTGGGAGGATGGCGATACCCTGCCACGGCGGATGTTGCGGCCGGGGTCGGGCTCTCATTCCGACATCAGCGTCTCAAGTCAGGGGCGCTGGCGGGCGGGGTACTGGGAGGTGACCCTGGAGCGGGCTCTGGACACGGGCCATCCGTTGGATGACAAGGCCTTTGTCCACAAACAGCTGTACTGGCTGGCCTTCGCGGTTCACCGTAACGCGAGTGGTGGCCGCTGGCACTACGTGTCGTTGCCGGTCACGCTGGGCATGGAACGCGATGCGCCGTTACGCGCGGCACGCTTCGAGGGCGAGCAACCCGGCTGGCAACAGGACTGGTTTGAGGTGACGTTGTTTTATCCCGGGCAGGTCAGCTGGCCGCTGTTGACCAGTCACGCCCATGCCGGCGCGGAGAAGATCGCGCAGGATGTCCCAGTCGCTTCCCGGCATACACCGAAACAACTGGCCCATTACGGGGTCGAAATGGAATTCAATGCGGCGATTATCACTCACTGGTTCTGGACCCTGATTGCCGGTATGTTGCTGATTACCGGATTCGGATTTGCATTGGTGCGCACGCTGCAGGCAGAGACGAGGCGATAAGCGATGGAAGCCTATCATCACATGCTGGTGCATTTCCCGCTTGCCCTGTGGACGACCGGGGCCATTATTATTCTGGTGAGGACCGTCTCCGCCGGCCGCTTTGCCCTGGCGGCAGATCGGGTGCTGGCCCCGATTCTGTGGCTGGGGACGGCCCTCGGTCTGCTGGCCTATGCCAGCGGCTTGCTGGTCTGGTCGCCGGAGGCGATCACCTACACACCCATGGGCCGCAATCATATTCTCGCCGCAACCTGGACCCTGGCCTACTGGGCGCTGATTGCCGTGTTGCGTCAGCGTGCAGGCGAGGCGGTCTGGAAAGGCCACAATCGCTGGTTGATGCTGTTGCTCGGGGCACTGGGCGGTGTATTGCTGGCGGTGGCCGGAACCCTGGGGGGACATCTGACCGGTAGCGCCACCGCGTTGTCCAGCGTATTGCGAGCATTGGGTTGGGAGGTCTACACGACATTCTATATGCCCGTCTGGATGATTGTGATTACCTGTCTTGTCGCGCTTTCGCTGGTGATTATAGGCATACAAAGTCGACGCCCTGAATAAAACCGGGAATGGCGCGGTACCGGGGATATCCCGGGCTTCCCCTCAAGTCGGCGCCGCTCAGGTTGGCCGGCTGGCCCGGGCTTATGGATATTCTGCTGCTTTTGGGGATTCTTGCTCTGGAAATGTTGGCCGGTTGTGGCACCATGAGTGCTTACGAGCCACCGAAAGAGAAGCAGCCTCACGCTAACGTGACTGCCCTGCTACGGCATATGAGCAAATAAAGCTCAAAAACGGAAAATTCAAGTTGAAACCTGTCGCGCGGTCCCAAAACACCTGAGAGATACGCGCAGGTATATGTAGCGAACAGCCCTGTATTGCTGCTTATATGGCCGGGGAGAGCCGGGGTGATTCCTCGGCTTTCCCTGCACGGCGTCTTATTTTCGCCTGTCCTGGAAATTATCCGGTAATGGTCAATAATTAGGTAGCGAGAACTACAGATCAAGTCCGAGGGTGTGATGAAAAAGATCGCGACATTGGGTGTGGCAGCATGCATGCTGCTGCTACCCGCTTATGTTTTTGCCCTGCAAATCAAGGGCGTCAAGTTCCCCGAACAGATTACGCAGGAAGCTTCACAGCAGAAACTGGTCCTGAACGGCGCGGGCGTTCGTGCCAAGTTCATTTTTGATATTTATATCGGCGCACTCTATCTCCCCGAGCGTTCAGACAGTATCAAAAAAATTCTGGACGATGGATCGCCCAGGCGCGTTGTTATGCACTTTCTTTATGACGAGATCGAAAAAAAGAAAATGCACTCCGCCTGGACAGAGGGGTTTGAGGATAATCTGACGGATGCGCAGTTCACCGGTTTGCAATCCGAGATAGACACATTCAATGCCGCGTTTGGTAATATCGTGGAGGGCGATGTCGTTATTATCGACTTTCTGCCTGACAGCAATACTGTGGTACGAATTAACAACACGGAAAAAACCCGAATCAGTGGTGCCGATTTTCAGCGCGCCTTGCTATCTATCTGGCTGGGGGAATCACCGGTGGACGGCAGGCTGAAGAGGGCAATGTTGGGACGGGAGTAGTTTGCTGGGCTACCTTTCACCTGACATTGGGGCAGGAAAGATCAGCCTGAATTCCCCTCGGGAAAGATGATTTTATCTCAGCGTTTTACGTGTGCCGTTGTCGTCTATACTTGAAGGAAGAGTCGGAGTCATGAAACCCACATAGTTCCCCGGTGAATACCGCAAGGAGGAACGTATGACCGCCGTAAGACAAAATACAAATTTGCCGGAAATGGATGAAGCCGGGCTCATCGTCGATCCGGCGCAGTGGACGGAAGAGGCCGCTAACACTATTGCGGAGCAACTGAAGGTGGCGCCGCTGACAGACAACCATTGGCTGGTGATCTACAGTTTGCGGGATTACTACAAGAAATTCGGGGTGGCGCCGGCCATGAACAGCGTCTGCCATCGCCTGGGTAAAGAAAAGTTCTGGGTACATGATTTGTTTCAAAGTTGCCTCAACGCATGGCGTATTGCCGGATTGCCCAATCCTGGTGAGGAGGCCAAATCTTATCTCAATGATATGTAATCCGTGTAAGTCGTAAAATCGGATCGGGAACAGCCAGTGGTCTGAACTGTATCGGGCGTCCGGCGCCAATCAGGAACTGTCGGTATCGGTCGCTTTGACCAGTATGGATTGCGGCTGTTTGTGGCTGAATGATCAAGCGATCGAGGCTCCGAACCAGAAGGCGATGCTTTTCTCGAGAAATTCGTCATAACGCCTGTAGTGTGTACCGTCGCATGAGAAGGTAACGCTAATCAAGCCACTGAAAATATTGATCGAAGCCTGACGCAGATAGAAGGTGTTGTCAGTGGTGCGCAATGCCTTGAAGGTATCGAGGATTTTGGCGATTTGCTCAGGCTGCACCAGAGCAAGCGAGGGATAGGACTCGTGAGGGTATATCAGGCAGATATCCGGATCGGTCAGGGCATCGATATCCAGGAGGCGGTAGCGATAAGGGTCGAGTGTCAGCCAGATAATCGCCTGGCTGCTGGCGAAATGAATCTGTACCTGGAAGCTCCCGTTCTGGGTAAGCAGCTCTTCGAGGATGCTCATAACCTGGTCCATGTTCCTGTCCAGGGGACTTTCTACGCGGGATTGCTGAAATACCAGTCCTCTGATTGCCGGATCGCCTTTGATCTGGCGTCATTCAGCAGATTGTCTGAAAAGCCCTGCCGTGACAGGCAGGTCGCGCAGGTCAAAGTCGATCTGGCGAGCAGGGACTCCAGCCGGTAACGGTTTTCCCAGAACGGTGCGAGTTGTCGACTCAGATCCGCGATGGGCTTGCGCAATACGCGCGCGAGCTCCACGCGCTGGCGGCGGATGCTTTTTTCCATGACATGTTGAGTATTATTTCCGTGTGCTGTTTGCGGAGGCCATCGAACGCGGTTAATGGCTACTTTACAAGGCATTGACAGACTGTAATTAGACACAATTCGCAATGTATTGCATCCCTTCTCACAACGTGACCTGGTGCACGGTTTGTCTGAACAGCCCGACACCAGAACCCGGCTAAGGGTTAAGCTGGATGCCACAATATGCCAGGACAACGGCATGTTTTGGCCGAAGCTCGAAAATCTGATATTTCAGGATAGCGGTGGCGCCAGATGCCGAGATTATTCAGAACCGATAAACCCTTATCCGTCCTCCGGGGGTGGTGAGTTTGCCGCAAGAGCATGGACTGACTATATTCCTCCCTGATACCTGGTCCGCCTTTATAAGGAGTGTGATGAGATGCACTACCATGGAAGCTGCCATTGCGGCGCAGTCGGCTTTTCATTCGAGGCCGAGCCGATCGATAAAGGCCTGCGCTGTAATTGTTCCCTGTGCTCGCGCAAGGGCGCGATGATGTCGCCTTGGCGTCGGCGCCTATCAAAAGAGCCTCGGCGGTGCCGTAACCGCCAATCCCGGCAGCGCGATGACCGCGGTCTCCAATCCGGCCGGCCTGGCCCGCGTCGGGTCCCGGGCAAACCAGAACCTGACAGTCTCTGCCGACATCAAGTGGATCAACTGGTCGGATACCATGGACAAGCTGTCGGTCAAGGGATCGGGTGGGTACGAGTTTCCGATGAACCCGGGCTGGGAGGATCAGACCATCTACGCGCTGGGTGTCGCCTATGATGCCAGTGAACGCGTGACGCTGCGGGCCGGTTACAATTATGCCGAGGCGCCGTTCGATGAAGACAAGGTCAGTTGCAATCTTCTTCTGCCGGCCATTGTCGAGACCCATTACACCGTCGGCATGAGCGTCGCGCTCAATAACCATTGGGATCTGGGCTGGCACTACATGCTCGTACCGGAGAAGACCCTGACCGCCTCCGACAACGGTGCGAAGATAAGCCTCTCGGAGCAATCCATGGGGTTCAATATCGGTTCCCGTTTTTAAGCGTTAACCATTCCTGGCGACGGTTTTGGGCTGAGTGCGCGAGCACCAGCCCAAAACCAGTTTATATCATCTCTGTCTACTGATTTCCTGATAATGCCAATCACGAGTTGCAGCAGGCATCAGCCTGAACGCGACGACTCCTCGATGCCTGAACCTACCCGGTGATCGGCAGTATCATCTTTTTCCATATCGCCTTGTTCCGCCAGTGGGGCATTGCCCTCAGGGTCAGAACAATAGTAATAAAGAGTTGATTGGTAGTGCTGTTACCTATACCAGTAATGTGTTCCAGCCCGGCGCCGAACTGTTGTACCCCCAACCCCAAAGTGGTGACAATGCCGAAGACGGTGGCCAAAATTGCCAGCAGATCCACCATGTCACCGGCCCAGCCGTGAGTATGCTTGCCCAATAAGGGGTGCAGCGCCGAGCGTAGCGCCAGCGGCTGGCCCTTACGATAGCCGAAGTAGGCGAGGATTAACGCCAGCAGGGCAAATACGCCCCAGGCATTCAGTCCCCAGTGAAAATAGGTAAGAACCATCGACATATCCGCGGAGGCAGAATTGTTATCGCCAATCAAAAATGGATTATCGTTATAATGACTCAAGGGTTCGGCGACCGCCCAGAACAGCAGCCCGACGCCCATGCCGGCGGCAAACAGCATTGCGAGCCAGGAGAGGGTGGTGAACTCGGGGACTTCCTGATCGTGACCGAGGCGCACGTTTTTGTAACGCCCCATCCCCAGCCAGATCACCATGGCAAGAAAGAACGCCATAACGACTACATAATACCATTCCAGAAATGGGGTAAGAAAAGTACGACTGGAGGCAACGAAATGTTCGAGATCGGCTGTGCGGTAGAGGGCCAGCAGAGTGATAATCAGCACCCAGAGAATGGAGAGAAAAGCGGCACGTGGATTTAAGCCCTTGAAAGGGCCATGAGTGGCGACATTGTACATAGCGTCCTCCGCGGGCCTGTTTGTGGCTGAATTCGTCTGTTTGACCTGCCCTGCTATAGAATACCGGGTTATTATGCCGATGGTGAAAAACAGTTCAGCTCTGATAAAGCAGATCTGATTTTTGCCAGACGATTTCAGTATAAAGCGTTGAATAGGTACCGACAATCTACTATTTTTGCTAAATCGAAACATGAATAGCCGGCCAACCCGAACTGGATTATATGAAATGAAAAAAGTCATTCTCAGCCTTTTTGCTCTGGTAGTGATAGCGATTGCCGCTGCTGTCTTTTATGTTTTGACCAACCTTGATGCAATCGTCAAAGACACCATTGAGAAATACGGATCCGAGGCGACACAGACTGCCATCCGGGTGGACAAAGTCAAAATCAAGCTTACCGAGGGTGATGGGGCTGTCTATGGTCTGACCGTCGCCAATCCCGAAGGTTTTGAGTTGGCACATGCTATCTCCCTGGGTGAGACGGCGATGGGAATTGATTTCAAATCAATTCGTGAAGAGCCCTATGTGATTAACCATATTACTGTGCGGGGTCCCCGTGTTTTCTTCGAAGTCAACGCAAACACAAAAGCCAACCTGAATGAATTGAAGAAAAATCTCGTCATGAGTCAACCTGCCGCGAAGGAGAGTTCGGAAACAGAAAAGAGCGCTGCAAAGCAGCCACGGCTGATTATCCGACGAATTACGTTCGAGCAAGGCGGGATCGCCGCTAAAGTGACACCGCTCAACAAGGACTATGAGCTCAATCTCCCCAATATCAATATGACCGATCTCGGTGGCAGCCAGGGGGCAACGCCAGGTGAACTGACCCGGGAGATTTTGCAGCGGCTGATTGATGTCACAATAGATGAAATCAGGAAAAAAGGGATCGATGCCGAGCTGGATAAACTCAAATCCGAGGCCAGGGAAAAAGTAGAAGAAGAGAAAGCCAGGCTTAAAGACGAGGCGGATAGCAAGATCGACGAAGAGAAGAAAAAGGCGGAAGACAAGCTCAGGCGATTATTAAATTAGTTTGAAGGAGATTCATGACAATGCACGCGAGCCAATAAATCGAAAATGTTCTTTATCCGCCTGATCAAACTGACACGGATAACACTCGCCCTGGTGATTTCTGGCGTTATGAGCACGATTT
The DNA here is from genome assembly GCF_034522235.1 of Thiohalophilus sp. Lineage (NCBI taxonomy): Bacteria > Pseudomonadati > Pseudomonadota > Gammaproteobacteria > Thiohalomonadales > Thiohalophilaceae > Thiohalophilus > Thiohalophilus sp. The sequence continues at coordinate 346,617 of NZ_JAXHLN010000002.1, forward strand.
CCAGCGCATCAGGTACAGAGAGGGCTGCGGTCGATTTCGTACAGATAAAAAATTATGCTGACTTCTCGGAAGCCTCCTACCAGGGAAAATCCCGAGTTGACGAGGTTGGTCAGTCAAAGCAGCATTACCTCATCTATCATGGCTATATTCCTGAACTCTCTGTTACCTACTATTTGCTCAGAAGTGACAAGGATAAATCTCAGGTAGTTGTAGTCAGAGGGACGTCCAATATTGAAAATACTTTACTCAATATGGACGTCAAACTGGTGACTGATGCACATGCAGGCATCCGCCTGCATCGGGGATTTTCCCTGGCTGCGGAAAAAATATATCGAAAAATCAAGCCACAACTAAAGCCCGATTACACAGTCAGCGTCACCGGCCACAGCCTGGGAGGCGCTGTGGCCTTGATTCTTGCCATGTATCTGGATCTTGACCAGTTTGATGTGACGCAGGTTGTCACCTTTGGACAGCCGAAGGTGACCAATATTGCAGGAGCTGCAAGGTTCGGCCATCTGAACATTCTCCGCGTGGTCGCCCCCAACGACCTGGTGCCATTGGTACCACCTCTGGATCCCGTGGATATCAACGATCTGGATATATACTGGCATATTGGCATGGAAGTAATCCTGCTTCCTGACAATCGCTATGCGATTTTAGATAGTACTGACAGTATGTTGCGTGTTTTTGGTTTCACCAAACAGCTGCCCTCCGAAAGTAATCTGCAAAACCACCAGATGGGGTACTACTTATCCTTAGTGGAGTCCAAGTTGCCTGTTGCAAGGCGTGAGTCTTTCAAGCTCGATTTAAACCTGTTCAACCTGTTCAACCTGTTTGATGATGCGCCCCAAGATGGGCATGCGATGGAATAATAATAATTATAATGTTTTTATTGCTTTGATAAGTATTACTAATATAAGTATTGCTTATTATTCTGAATTACCCGACGCGTGGCCAGTTATGAGAACAGGCTGAGCCGGCCGGTTTGGGTTGTTAACAGGAAAGATGATGCTTTATTTGTTTGTTTTTATTTTTCTGTGTCTCTCCTGGCGGTCTATACTTTGAATCCTTTCTCCACAGAGTCCGCTCAAGGAGGTTCTCATGAGGCATATACCGCGAATTTTGAATTGTGCCGCAGTCAAACTTTTTTCTGTGTTGGATAACGCTCCTGAACAGTCCTCGATAGGAATATGCAATCAGGCTACGCAGCGTCCCGATGGTATTACGCAGCTGGCGATATGCAAAAAAAACGAGGGGGCTGGGTTCGCGTTGTATTATTGTGATGATAGTTGGAAAACCTTGCATGCCAGACACTTTGGCAGTCTTGATGAGGCCGCGCGTCATGCCGATGTTGAGTATCCCTCAGTGTCGGTTAAATGGTTGACGCCGCAGGAGGCCGCAAGATGCCAGGGGGAGTACGCCATGGACCCCCGTTGTGCGTTTTGTGGGAAAATATTTTCCAGTTATGAAAAGCTGATTTCTGGCGATGGTTCTTATATTTGTTATGGATGTATCGATTACTACCATGAATGTTATGTTATCAGACCTTATGCCAGGCAGAACACATCCTCCCGGCGTGCTGTAAGTTAAGGTCGTGACTGAAAAACGGTGATTTTTACGCTATTTGATGTATCCATCAGGCGCTGTGTCGCACTTCAATGGTATAAAGCATGGCGACTTCCTCAATGAATTGTATTCAGCCTGCCAGAGTGAACTGAAATGAAGCTGAATACGCCCGGTGCCCCGCTACATAACAGCCAGGGAGACAGGGGCAGGAGAGATCGGCCCTCGTGTTGTCGGTGATTCACGACTGGCATGTCCCCGGTGGCCGCCGACAGTCGGCGCTACGGGGTTGCTGGCATTAGCCGGGTGGGGCATCAAGCAGCTCGACACTGACCTGCATATCGCTGAAGGTGGCCGGTGGGCCGAACTGGGTGTAGATTGCCACATCGGCCGCATCGCGGCCGTAGGCGACAGCCAGTCGACCGCCGCGCAGGGTGCTCTCGGTGGGATCGAAGGTGTACCAGTGGTTGTCCACATAGGCCTCGAACCAGGCGTGCATGTCCATCGGCTCCAGCGCGTGCAAATAGCCGACCACCAGCCGTGCCGGAATACTGAGCGCCCGGCACAGGCTGATGCCCAGATGAGAGAGATCCCGGCAGACACCTTCGCCCTGCAGATTGACCTCGACCGCCGAGAGGGGATAGGCGCTGGTGCCCGGCGCATAGCGAATCGACTCGCGCAGCCAGCGGATGATTTGCGCTACCTGGTCGTAGCCCAGCGGCAGGCCGTCGACGATCTCCCGTGCCATGTTGCCGAACTTGTCCGACTCGCAGTAACGGCTGGGCAGCAAGTACATGAGCACGTTGTCGGGCAGATCCGGGATATCGACAAAGCCGCCGCCCGGTGCTTCTTCGAGGCTGTCTCGGGTGATGACATCCGCGGAGGTGCGAACATAAAACTCCCCGGCCGGCGCAATCAGGCGCTGGCAGAGGTTGCCGAAGATGTCCGTGTACTCCTGCACCGGTACGTTGGGGGCAAAGATATAACTTTCCCGGGCGATCCACTGCCGCAGCCCGCTGCGGGCACGCAGCATGAGAATCAACGGCGTGGGATAGGCCAGTTGGAACTCAAGATTGCAGGTTGTTCGCATCCACATGCGGGCGCCTCGATCGGGTTGGGCGGGCCAGAATCACCCGCTATTGAGCAGCGTAACAGGGACAGTATTGAAGTGATAGCACTCGCTAACTTCCCGTTTTGCCTGGCTTTCTTCAGCAGGGGGCTAATCTGGCCCGGGGCAGCGTTTAACCTGCCGGGACAAAATCCGTCGTGTACTTGAATGATCACTCAATAACAGCTACAGTGAAATTAGTTATTGAGCAGTCGTTCATGAATTACGTGCGTTCTGAATCCTGGCCCATGAAAGGAGGAGTTATGGCCGCCTATGATCAGGAACTGGATGCCAAAGGGCTCACTTGCCCGCTGCTGGTTCTGCGCGCCAAAAAGTCGATTGCGCAAATGGCATCCGGACAGGTGCTGCACATTGAAGCGACTGATCCGGGTGCGGTCAAGGACTTTGAAGCGTTTGCCAGACAGACCGGACATGAACTGCAGGAGTCTCGCGAGGAAAGCGGGACGTTTTATTTTGTGATTCAAAAAGCCTGAGGGCGGGAGATCGATTATGAGTGATGCAAAGAAACTGGCCATCATCGCCACCAAGGGCACGCTGGATTGGGCGTACCCGCCGTTTATTCTGGCCTCCACTGCCGCGGCACTGGGCTATCAGGTGCAGATATTCTTTACCTTCTATGGCCTGCAACTGTTGCGCCGGGATCTGGACCTGAAGGTCTCGCCACTGGGTAACCCCGGTATGCCGATGCCCCTGGGCATGGACAAGTGGTTTCCGGTGCTTGGGACGGCCATTCCCGGCATGCAGTCCATAATGACCTCGATGATGAAAAAGAAACTCAAGAGCAAGGGCGTGGCAAGTGTCGAGGATCTTCGCAGTCTTTGCCAGGAGGCGGATGTGAAAATGATCGCCTGTCAGATGACGGTGGATCTTTTTGATATGGAACAGACAAGTTTCATCGACGGTATTGAATATGGCGGCGCGGCAATGTTCTTTGAATTCGCCGGCGAGTCGGATATCTGTTTGTTTACCTGACACAGAACCAGTGAAGTAAACATACTGCTCACCAATCAGGAGCAGGCAATCCATCGACAGTACAAAAGGACAGATCATGCGCACAGCCTATCAATTGGCACTGCCTGTTTTTATGGTGATCGGCCTGGTGATGTACTCAATTGCCGGAGCCGGGGAATCCGTTCCCAGCTATGAGCAGGCGCGGGAGCAATTTGAGGCCGAACGCCGGAAGAAATCGAAGGGACCGAAGCTGAGTCACGAAGATCAGCAAATCATGCAACAGGCCGGAGAGGATCTCGCCACCAACATGCCGGATCCGGGACTCGAAGTGGGCGAGAAAGCACCGGACTTTATTCTGCCAAATGCTTTTGGTAACCCGGTCAGCCTGTACGATCAGCTTGAAAAGGGACCGGTCGTGCTCGTCTTTTATCGTGGCGCGTGGTGCCCTTACTGTAATCTCCAGTTACATACCCTGCGGGAAAGCCTGTCGGCGATCGAACGCGAGGGTGCACAGCTGATCACGGTGACACCGCAGAAGCCGGACAAGTCGCTGGAGCAGGTGAAAGAAGACGATTATCCGTTCGAGATCCTGAGCGATCTGGATAGTGCGGTGATGAAAGCCTACAACCTCTATTTTGAAGTGCCAATGGAATTGGCCGATGTGTACCGGCGTAACTTCGGGCTCGATCTGGCCGATTATAACGGTGAGGGCCGTTATGTTCTGCCGGTGCCGGCCACCTATATTATCGACCGTGATGGGGTGATCCGGGCGGGAACCGCCGATGTGAATTACAAGGAACGCATGGAACCGGCGGCGATTGTCGAGGCCTTGAAGCAGCTTTAGGCGTGGTAAGCCGCCGGTTCAATGTTGCGTCGGCGAGCCAAGGGCGTAAAACAGATTGTCGATGATCTCGTGGAGTTTCTCGGCGTCGGGCCGGGTCTTGTGATAGACCCGCAGCCCGTAGATACCGGCAACCAGCAGACGCGCCAGGGCGGCCGGGTCACGGCTGGTGTCCAGTTCGCCGCGAGATTGCGCCTCACACAACACGCGAGCAAACTCCGTTTCCACCTCGGCAAACATGTCGCTCACCCGGCGGTTGATCTCCGCATCCCCGGCCGGCGTCTCGAGCAGGGTGTTGACCAGCAGACAGCCCTTGTTGTCCGGGTCGCACACCATCTCTTCGATTAGCATGTCGAAAAAAGCGCGCAGTCGTTTCAGTGGCGATTCATCACTGTGCAGGCAGGACTGGATCCGTTCGCGGATACCGCTGAAGTAGGCATCCAGTGCGGCGATGAACAGACTGCGTTTGTTCCGGAACGTGCCATACAGGCTGCCCGGTTGCAGATGGGTCGCCGCGGTCAGGTCCTTGACCGAGGTGGCGTGGTAGCCCTGGCGCCAGAAGACGCTCATGGCACGGCGCAGAGCGTCATCACGATCGAATTCAATTGGACGCGGCATTTTTCTGTTTACCCTGTAACTTGCAGTTTGCTTGGAACGGGATTGTCCCCGATGTTTGACCCGGCCCCGCCGTGGACAGTGACGTTCCCCGAAGGTCAGCTGCCCAGCCTGATTTGGCCAACGCACAGGCCGGATCACCTCGTTACTTCATCATACTTTAACAAAGAATAACAATACTTGAACAATCGTTCAAGTATGCCATACTGTCGATATTGAACATTCACTCAAAATTAACCGGGAGGCTCTCCAATGACCCAGTTTACCTTTCATGATGAAAATTCCGCCCCGCAAGATGCGCTGCCGACGATGAAACAGGCCAAGCAGGCCTTCGGTTTTGTGCCCAACCTGATCAGTGGCATGGCCAATTCGCCCGCCCTGGCCGAGGGGTATCTGACCCTCTCCGGCCTTTACGCCAACAGCAGCCTGACCCCGCAGGAGCAGCAGGTGGCCCTGCTCGCGGTCAGCCGCTACAACGGTTGTGACTATTGTGTCGCCGCTCACTCCATGATTGCGGATATGGCGCAGGTCCCGCCCGATGCGATCGCGGCACTGCGTGACGATCGCCCCATCGACGATCCCAAACTCGAAGCCCTGCGCCGCTTTACCGCCAAAATGGTGGACAAGCGCGGCTGGCTGAATGAGGCGGATATTCGCGAATTTCTCGATGCCGGTTTCGAGATGCAGCAGGTGGGCGATGTGATTCTGGCCGTCGGCATGAAAACTCTGAGCAACTACTTCAATCACATCGCGCAAACGCCGCTCGATGAGGCGATGAGTGAGTTTGCCTGGGAACGTCCCGCCACATAAATTGTGGCTGAGCAAACCACATAACCAACCTTAACCGAAGAAGGAGACGTCAATGTCTGCCGATCTGTTTAACCCGGCGAAAATCGGGGATCTGACCCTGGCCAACCGCATGGTGATGGCGCCGATGACCCGCAACCGGGCGATTGAGGACAATGTGCCCAATCCGCTGGCGGTGACCTATTATCAGCAGCGCGCCAGTGCCAGCCTGATTATCACCGAGGCCTCGCAGGTCTCACCCGAAGGGATCGGTTACCCGGCGACGCCGGGAATTCATAGCGAGGCGCAGGTTGCCGGTTGGCGCAAGGTGGTCAACGCTGTCCATGAAGCCGGCGGCCATATTTTTATCCAGTTGTGGTATTGCGGACGCATCTCCCACCCGGATCTGTTACCGGGCAATGCCACGCCGGTGGCGCCGTCCGCGATTCGCCCCGCGGGGGAAGCCTTTACCTATGAGGGCCCCAAGCCGTTTATTCAACCGCGCGCCCTGGAGATCGACGAGATTCCGGGGATTGTCGCGCAATATGAACATGCAGCAAACATGGCCAAACAGGCGGGCTTCGATGGCATCGAGGTGCACGGCGCCAACGGTTATCTGATCGATCAGTTCCTGCGGGACGGCACCAACCAGCGCGAGGATCAGTATGGTGGCAGTGTCGAAAACCGCCTGCGCCTGTTAAACGAAGTACTCGATGCCGTGTGTACGGTGTGGCCGGCAAACCGGGTCGGAGTACGCCTGACACCGGAGAACAGTTTTAATGATATGGCTGACTCGGATCCGCAAAATCATTTTGGCTATTTCATCAGCCAGTTGAATTCACGCGGTCTGGCCTATCTGCATCTGCTCGAAGGCGACATGATAAACCAGAGTCGCACCCTGGATTATCGGGTGTTGCGCGACCAATTCGACGGCCCTTACATAGCCAACAACGGTTATGACAAGGCACGAGCTCAGACCGTGATTGAAAAGGGCGATGCGGATCTGGTGGCGTTCGGTGTGCCTTTTCTGGCCAATCCCGATCTGGTGCGTCGTTTCAAGGAGGAACTGCCATTGAATGAACCCGATCAATCGACATTTTATGGCGGCGATGAAAAAGGCTATACCGACTACCCTTTTTATGACGAGACGCGCCAGGCGATATCCTCATAGTTGTAAAGTCCATTTTTCGAAGCGGGTTAATGATTGTCCCATAGTCATGTGTGCCCGGATGTATGTTAGCTTAAGATTTGAATGGCGTAGCCGGGCACACTCAGTATGCATGCGACTCATAAAGGCCTGTGGGCCGTTCACTCTGCGGTCTTCCTGTTTGGGCTGACCGCGCTGTTCTCCAAGCTGATTGCACTGACGGCACTGGAGATTACGCTGTTGCGCAGTCTGTTTGCCGTGCTTGCGCTGTGGGTGGTGCTGCGCTGGCAGCGGGAGCCGTTGGGACTGCAGACAAGCCGCGACTATTCCGTCGTCCTGCTGTTGGGCGTTCTGCTTGCCGGCCATTGGGTAACCTACTTCCATGCCATGCAGGTGTCCTCCATTGCCGTGGGCGTGATTGCGCTTTATACCTTCCCGGTGATGACGGTTTTTCTCGAGCCCCTGTTCCATGGTGAACGTGCGCGTTTTTTCGATATCCTCAGTGCCCTGGCCGTGCTGTTCGGAATCTATTTGCTGGTGCCCGAATTCAGCATGGATGACACTACAACTCAGGGTGTGATGTGGGGTATGTTGTCGGCCTTGCTGTTTTCTCTGCGCAATATTATCCAGGGCCGCTATTTCTCCGCCTATTCGGCCAAGCATGCGTTGTTCTACCAGATACTGATTACCATTATCGTCCTGTTGCCGTTTGGTGCGCAGGTGGTGCCAGAGGTCAATATAGGGCAATGGAGCCAGCTCCTGTTGCTTGGCGTGGTGTTTACCGCTCTACCGCACACATTATTTGCATTCAGCTTGCTGAATTTTAAGGCCAAAACAGCCAGCCTGGTTGCCTGCCTTCAGGTCGTCTATGCAACACTGTTTGCGGCACTTCTGTTAGGCGAATTGCCCGCTATGACGACGGTGATAGGTGGGGTAATCGTGGTTGGTGCCGCGATATTTGAAACATATATGGCAGGACGTCGACGCTGAATCACGTATAGCAGGTTTTTACAGCAGACAGATACAAAGACAGGTGATAGTCAATGGTATTGACATTTAAAGCGATTGCTTGAATTTCTATAATGACAGCATATAGCCTACTGGGAGAGCTTTAGGTACCCGAAAATTTGATATGGCCTTGCTGATCACCTTTCATGCGGTGGTGATAAAGGCCTGGATACGCCTGGTGACTCTGTTCAGCGCACTCTATTTCGGCGGGACCGACGCGAGTATTGCTGTGTTGTCCCAAAAGTTATTCAACAGTGGCGAAGGTCTCGGCCTGCTGGTCATCATGCTGGTCCTGGGCTATGCGACATGACATGCCTATCGGGTGTTGGTTGAATGGTCAAACCGTGACCGGGGCCTCAATCTGGTTGTATTGAGACTGGGCACCCGCCGTTCCAGACTCCTGAAGGTCAGGCGGATATTTGCCGCGACGGGTTCCGTCGGACCTTCAGGCCAATAGTTATTGTGCAGGCAAAAGGTCGAATGTACGTGTGGCAATATTTACACCGACAACACACAATTTGACAAGATCTTAGGGTAATTACCTGGTCGTTTTTGGATTTTATCAATGGGATTTGTGCCGTGTGTAGCAAAAACCGTCCATGCCAGCCTGTACAAAACAGAATATAGTAGTAGCCGTGTACGTTATGAAATGATGTGTCATGGATTGCAGGGTTTTTACCGACGAACTTGCCAAACTCTCTCTATTGCAGGGGGTTAATCAGGCCGACCTGAAATGGCTGCTGCACCATTGTGATGTAATTCACATGGAAAAGGATCAGGTTCTGCTTTCGCCGGATGAGGATAACAATACTATCTATATTCTCATGGATGGCCGGTTAACTGTCCAGTTTGATCGGCAGCGTGGGGGAATGTTGACGTATGTTGACAAGGGTGGATGGGTCGGCGAGATGTCGGTGATCGATAATATGCGTCCTTCCGCCACTGTTATGACGGATACAAAAGTGAGGTTATTGGCAATACATGCCAGTATATGGTGGGAATTGATCGAGCGTTCTCATATTGCGGCACGAAATTTTCTTCGCGCCGTCTCCTTGCGGCTTCGCCAGGATAACAAGTTGATTACTGAAGGGATGCAGAAGCAGCTTATTTTTTCCGAAAAGGCGCAGACAGACTCGCTGACAGGGCTGCGCAATCGTTATTGGTTGGAAGAAAAGTTACCTGAGATACTTGGGGCGCAGGATGCGGGGCTCGCACCGTGCAGTGTTGTGATGATGGATATCGATCACTTTAAGGACTTCAATGATCGGCATGGCCATCTGGCAGGTGATAGTGTGTTACAGAATGTTTCGACAGTTATTCGGGACAATCTGCGGGAAAACGATGCGGCAGTCCGCTATGGAGGCGAAGAGATAATTCTCGTTCTTCCGGAAACAAATACTGATAATGCCGATCTGATTGCGCAGCGGTTGGGCAGGTTGATTCGTGAAAACAAGGTGGAAACTTACGATGGCGGAGTTCTGCCTGCGGTTACCGTCTCTATAGGAGTTTATACAATAACAAATGGCGATACATCTGAACGCGTATTGAGCCGGGTCGATGCGGCATTGTATATAGCGAAAAATGCGGGGCGCGATCGAGTTATGGTATGGGAAGCGTCATAACAACTCTGCCTTAGTCACTCACATTGCATTTTAATCAGTCGATAAAAAATGATAATGGGCGGCCTGTAATTTGTCCCTCGGGTTCTGATTCCTGTATTACATCTTCCCGATGATCTCCAGACACTTCTGCTTTAACTCCGCAGAGCGGCCTTCGTCGATAGTCAGATCCACCATTTTCTTGCAGCGCAGGATGGCCGCCTCAATGCCGTCAGGCGTATCCGGGGCCTCATGCAGCATTTTGGTAATTTTCCCGGCGTCATTGCCGAGCACGAGAATCGCAGCGTCGACCAGCTTGGCTTTGACGGCCCGGGCATCGAATGAACCGTCACTCTCCAGCTCATCGGTCTGTTCCGGTATGACGTCCAGTGGCTGCCAGGCCTTGTTGTTGGCCTCGATAAAGCCGTCCAGTGCGAGGCGTTCCAGAGCCTGCTCCAGGCCGTCAACCCCCACGGCTTTGTTGTGCAATTGATTGATGTCCGACTGACCATCCACCAAAATCAAAACCATGCGGAGTTTCCGATCGAGATTCGCGCTTCGCGTTGCGATCGCTTGTTCGCCAAATCGGGTCTTTGAGAAGACAAGGGTTGTATCCATAACAGAACTTCCCGCGGTTACTCGCTGAGCGCAAGAATAATACGTTTGATGAGTGAAATGGTAACCACGACATAGACAGCCCCGAACAGGAAAATCACCGCGACCACGATGTTCAGGGTCTCCGGTGGCAATTTCCCCATGAACGGCATGCCTATATAACCCAGGGCAAACAACACCACCAGTCCGGCCAGGATTTTCCAGCGTCGGCCGACCATCCCGCCCTGGATGTGTTGTTTTAATGCGAAGACCTGCCATAAGGCATATAACATGATGGCGACAGCCAGTATGGTGATGATTAAGCTGATGTTTTCCATGGATGGGGGCCCTCCGGAAAAACAGTGTTTACTAATCCGGCCGGTGCGGCAGTTAACATTTTTCCCTGACCGAGCAGCGGGGAATTAGCGGGATTGTTGTTACCTTAAATAATAGTACGCATAGAATGTGTTACAAGTCACAGGATGGCTTTATTGCTGAATCTTGATGAAGCAGGTTAAGCATATAACTAAGTAATAATATGTATTGTTCTCCAGCCTGGACAAGGCGATGTCATTGGAGTCTGTTCGGCACATACATCTGATAAGCAAGGCCTCTGGCGTCGAAACCGCCGCAGTGATGTATATCTGTCGCTCGTAACGGGTAGTTATGAGGATTTTCCCAGCAGGGCGATGCCGCTGATAATTAGCAGTATGCCAATGGCTCGTTGAAACTGGCGCTGGGTGATCGTGGTATGAATATGCCCCCCGATATACAAGCCGATCGCCATCAGCGGCAACGAGATAGCGATCCAGAGCAGTATCTCCCGGCTGTATAACCCGGCCACAGCATAACCGGTAAGGCGGATGCCGCCTTCGATTAAAAAGACCGTGGCAATGGTGGAGCGAAATACGCTCTTTGGCAGGCCGCGCAACTGATAATAGATCACATACAATGGCCCACCGGTGCCGAATAACGTGCCGATGATGCCGCCCAGTGAGCCGGCGGCAACGGACCAGCGGGTACTGCATTGATGTTTTAATGTTGGCCCGACAAGACTGTAGACGGCAAATAACAAAACGAACATACCCAGGGCATTGGCCAGAGTCGAGGTATCCAGACTCCTCAGCAAGTACAAGGCCAAAACAACACCGAGTATGGTGAACGGCAAGACCGTCAATACCTCTTGCCATGCGGTGTGACGGCGGTGACGCCAGCCGTGTACCAGCGATGCTGTAACATCCACGAAACTGATGTATGGCACCACGAAAGTCAAAGGCATGAACAGTGCCAGCAGCGGAATCGCGATCAAACCTGAGCCAAAGCCGGTGATGCCACGAAAGATATAGGCGGCGAGCAGAATGGCGCTGGTCGCCAGCAGCAGCTCAAGGGGGAACGATGGGGACATGGGCGGGTAGTTTACCATCCTTGGGCAGGGGTGCCTATTCTGCGCGGGGGTACCTGGTACGGCGACAGGGTTACCGGGAGTGCGAAAAAAGCTGGTAAACTGCGTCTGCTCCGGGCCACAGAGCCGGGCGAGTGCAGTCTGTCAGTGGCGGCAGTCTGGTGTGTCAGTCAATATTGTTTGAGTTGTAATTACCATGGTCGATGTTATTCTCCGGGATCTGGATCCCGCCTCATTACGCGCCCGTGCCGGGCGCTGGATTGAATCGCCGCGTATCCAGCACGCGATTGTTGCGTTGATTATTATTAACGCGGTGATCCTCGGGCTGGAGACCTCCGGTACTGTGATGGCGCATCTCGGGCCCCTCTTGATCCGGGCCGACAGGGTTATCCTGGCTGTGTTTGTGCTGGAGATTGCGATCAAGCTGTTCGCCTACCGGCTGCGGTTTTTCAGCGTGGCCTGGAATGTGTTTGACTTTGTCGTCGTGGCCATCGCCCTGATCCCCGCCAGTGGACCATTGGCGGTACTGCGTGCCTTGCGTGTGCTGCGTGTACTGCGTTTGATCTCTATGGTTCCCAAGCTGCGCTTTATCGTCGAGGCACTGTTGCATGCCGTGCCGGGGATTGCCTCCATCGCCGGCTTGATGCTGTTGCTGTTTTATGTCTTCGCGGTGATGGCTACCGGCCTGTTCGGTGAATCCTTTCCCGAATGGTTCGGTTCGATTGGCGCATCGATGTACACCCTGTTCCAGATCATGACGCTGGAGAGCTGGTCGATGGGGATTGTTCGACCGGTAATGGAACAGTATCCCCATGCCTGGCTGTTCTTCGTGCCGTTTATTCTGATCGCGACCTTTACCATGCTCAACCTGTTTATCGGGATTATTGTCGATACCATGCAGACCATGCATGAGGCCGAGCATACCCGGGATCGTGGCGAGATTGAAAACGCCATCCACCAGGAAAGCGGGGCGATTGAACAGGAGATCCGTGCTCTGCGCGAAGAAATCCGGGCCCTGCATAATGCGGTGGCCAGCGAGCGTGCCAATCCGGATGTCGGCCGAACCGAGTAACCGTTTGTTTTTCAACAGCCTGCATCACTCCCTGATCTGATTTGATCCCGATCAAGGCATCATGCTCCCGTATGATCGATAAAGGGGAGTATTGTGGCTAATCGCCTGCACAGGGGCCTTGTCAAATCGGGAACTCGACACAGCATGTCCATTTCGCGTCGCCAGCACTGGGAACAGGTTTATCGGAACAAGGAGACCCGGGAAGTGAGCTGGTATCAGCCCCGTCCCGAGGTCTCACTGGAGCTGATCCGACGTGCCGGTTGTGGCCGTAACGCCCCGTTGATCGATATCGGCGGTGGTGCCTCCACCCTGGTCGATTGGCTGCTGGAAGCTGACTATACGGATCTGAGCGTGCTGGATATTGCTGAACCGGCACTGCTCGCGGCGCAGCAGCGGCTTGGCCGACAGGCGGTAAAAGTGGCGTGGATCCAGGCTGACATTACCGAGTATGCGCCGCAGCGCAAGTACCGGATCTGGCACGATCGGGCGGTATTCCATTTTTTGACCGGGGAAGCCGACCGTCAGGCGTATATTGCGGCGTTACGCGAAGGGCTACAGGTGGGAGGCCACCTGGTGATTGGCGCCTTTACGCTCGATGGACCGCCGATGTGCAGCGGTCTCCCGGTACGCCGCTACAGCGCCGGGTTGCTCAATCAGACCCTGGGCGAGGAATTCGAGCTGCTGGGCTCTCGTGAGGAGAAACATACAACTCCGGCGGGAAAAACCCAGGCATTCTGCTTCTCTTTGTATGCCTATCGGGGCACAGAAGGGTAAATTCGTAAAAACCGGGATTTTCTGATTTTCGTCAATTTTTTTTCCGGTTTTTTATGCCAATATATTTAAATAACTTGCATAAATTATGAAGGGGGTTTGCTGTGGCGCATATTGTGATTCTGGGCGCAGGTATCGGTGGGGTTCCCGCCGCTTACGAGATGCGCGAGGCGCTGGGCAAGGCGCATGAGATTACCGTCGTCAACGCGACGGATTATTTTCAGTTTGTCCCCTCCAATCCCTGGCTGGCGGTCGGCTGGCGCACCCGACCCAAGATTACCGTGTCGATCGGCCGCTATCTCGAGAAGCGTAATATCAACTTTATTGCCAAACGGGTCGATGCCATTGATGCGGACAACAGCACCCTCAACCTCGAAGGTGGTGAAACGGTCAATTATGACTATCTGGTGATTACCACCGGGGCGAAGCTGGCTTTCGACGAAGTGGAGGGAACCGGTCCCGATGGCGGCTATACCCAGTCGGTCTGTACCGTCGACCACGCGGAAAAATCCTATGCTGACTATCAGAAGTTACTGGAGGATCCCGGCCCTGTCATTGTAGGCGCTGCCCCGTTCGCCAGTTGCTTTGGACCGGCTTATGAATATGCGGCGATTCTGCACCAGGCCCTGAAAAAACATAAAATTCGCGACAAGGTGCCGATTACCTTTGTCACCAGCGAGCCCTATATCGGCCACCTTGGCCTCGGCGGCGTCGGGGATTCCAAGGGCATGCTGGAACACGAGTTTCGTGACCGGCATATCAACTGGATCACCAACGCCAAAACGACCCGGGTCGAAGACGGCAAGATGTATGTCGACGAGCTCAATGAAGACGGCGAAGTCAAAAAGCAGCATGAGCTGGAGTTCAAACATGCCATGATGCTGCCGGCCTTCAAGGGCGTCGATGCGGTGGCCAACGTGCCGGAGTTGTGTAACCCGCGCGGGTTCGTCAAGGTTGATGAATATCAACGCAGCCCCCAGTATCCGAATATCTTCTCGGCCGGTGTGTGTATTGCCATCCCGCCGGTGGAGCCGACCCCGGTACCGACCGGCGCGCCCAAGACCGGTTATATGATCGAATCCATGGTGACCGCGATCGTAAATAACATTAAAGCCGAGCTGGAGGGCAAGCCGGTCGAATCCAAGGGCAGCTGGAACGCCTTCTGTCTGGCGGACCTGGGCGATACCGGTGCCGCGTTTGTGGCGATTCCCCAGATTCCACCGCGTAATGTCACCTGGTTCAAAAAAGGCAAGTGGGTTCACTGGGCCAAGATTGGCTTTGAGAAATATTTCCTGTACAAGATCAAGCGGGGCGTTTCCGAGCCGATGTTTGAAAAAATGGCATTGAAGATGATGGGGATCGTCCGACTGAAAAAGTAGGCGGATCTATCCATATAAGGAGGAGCGATGTCGGAAAAGAGCACCGATAACTGGCTGGTACACGATCATCGCCGTTTCGAGGAGACCGTCAAACAATGCGAGCTTGCGGCCGGCGCCGAGGACTGGAAAGCGGCTGTGCAGCTGTTCAACAGTGTGATTGATGATCTGAAACTGCATATACAAATGGAAGACGAGGTAATCTATCCGTTTTTCAAACAGGAAGTCGCGGATCCGGACGATGATATCGGGGATCTGATGTATGAACACGACAATCTGGAACGATTGCTGAACGATCTGGCCAAGGTGATTAAAAACCGGAATTTTGATCACTTTGAGACCTCCCTGGAGCCGCTCTATGAGGCGATGGTTGAGCACAACGCTCACGAAGAAGAGGTTCTCAAACGCATGGGTGACGAGCCCTTGCTGACCAATCGCGATAAAATCGTTCAGCAACTGGAGTCCATCAAACCGGGCGTCAGTCGCAACTGGGAGTTTTGAGTATAGCTTGCGGAGGGTCTTCCGATCAGGCGATGGTCACCTTCGAGTCCAGATAGACGTCCTGAATGGCGTTGAGCAAGGTAACGCCTTCTTGCATAGGCTTTTGAAATGCCTTGCGGCCACTGATCAGGCCCATACCGCCGGCCCGTTTGTTGATGACCGCGGTACGAACGGCCTGTTGCAAGTCGTTTTCACCGGACGCCCCGCCGGAATTGATCATGCCGACCCGACCCATATAGCAATTGGCGACCTGGTAGCGGACCAGATCAATCGGATGCTCGGAGGCCAGTTTGTCATACATGTCGGGATGCGTTTTGCCAAAACCAATGGCGGTAAACCCGCCATTGAGTGTCGCCTGCTTCTGCTTGATGATGTCGGCATCGATTGTTGCTGCCAGATGGTTGGCCTGACCGGTCAGATCCGCCGCCGTGTGATAGTCATTACCCTCTTGTTTGAAGTCGTTGTTGCGCAAATAGGCCCACAGCACCGTAACCAGCCCCAGTGAATGGGCATATTCGAACGCCTCGCTGATTTCCATGATCTGGCGCCGGGATTCGGGCGAGCCATAATAGACCGTCGCACCGACGGCCACGGCGCCCATGTCAAAGGCCTGGTCGACGCTGGCAAACAGGGTTTGATCATAGTGCCTGGGATAGCTCAGCACCTCGTTGTGATTGATCTTGAGGATCATCGGAATTTTATGGGCATAGTCCCGGGCGACCGATTGCAGCACCCCCAGGGTGGAGGCGATGGCATTACAGCCACCCTGTATCGCCAGTTCAAACAGATTGGCCGGATCAAAATAGGCGGGATTGGGGGCGAAGGATGCACCGGCGGTATGCTCCACACCCTGATCCACCGGCAGAATCGAGACATAACCGGTGTTGGCCAGCCGGCCATGCTGAAAAATGGCATTGAGGTTGCGCAAGACCGCCGGTTTGCGGTTCTTATGCGCTACCACCCGTTCCAGGTAATCGGGGCCGGGCAGGTGAAGGTTCGTATCGGGCAGGGTGGTACAGCGATGATTTAACAGGTCGTCGGCTTCGTGGCCAAGTAATGTGGTAATGTCGGTCATGATGTCACCTGTTATATGATCGCTGGTATGCCGGAACAAGGCGGATTAAGGTGCGGAATATGTCAACATGCGCGATCCGCTAAGTCTTGTAAGTAAAGCATAGTCAACTTGTCGCTCCTGTGCAGTGCGAACAACCGAGTGCAAATACGCACTGTAGCCAAGATCGTTTGTACCGTAAACGGGAGAAATATCGACAAACGGGTCAAAGAAGCCGTGGAATTGTGTCCTTCACACCTTATCCGATAATGATGCCAGTGTAATCTATCAGGAACTGGTCATGCTCAGGTGGTCACGGCGACGAGCTGACCACCGCCGCCGGTGGCAGTCCTTCCTCCATTTCTATTGGCGCGGTCTACAAGTTCTGAGGCCGATTTTCTCACCGCCCGCTACAGACGGATCTGTCATCCCGTGACAGATCCGTGTTTTTATCCTGGTACCCTCGCGCTGAACGCGGTTACTGGTTGGCTTTTTTAGTCAATAAACTGAAGTTATCAAACAGCCACAATCCTGCACTTTCTGTAACACCTTATTCCCCGGTACTTTTTACTGACTTGTGAACGCCCGTCTGGCGCCATGTTTGTGCCTTTATCATGTTGCACTGAAAGTGATGACTTCCGTCGCACTGCAGGCCATAAACAATATTTTTTAGCCGTCAGCGAGTTTGTACGCTAGTTTTAGGGCTAAGAAAATTCAGCGCGTTACCGGCCCCGGGCCGCACCGAATGCTTTCGGCCGCGGGACGGAGAGTACACGTCAAATAATTACAGGAGGTCGCACTATGGATCACGCTGCACTGAAACAGACCGCCCGTGCCATGGTGGCACCCGGTCAGGGCATTCTGGCGATGGATGAAAGCAACCCCACCTGCGGCAAGCGCCTGCAGTCCGTGGGCGTCGAGAATACCGAGCCCAACCGGGTTGCCTACCGGGATTTGCTGCTCGGTACGCCGGGGCTGGGTGACTATATCAGTGGCGCCATTTTGTACGATGAGACCATCCGCCAGAAAAATCCGGCGGGGCGCGCCTTTACTGAATTGATGCAAGAACAGGACATTATTCCGGGCATCAAGGTCGATACCGGGGCCAAGGAACTGGCACTGCATCCGGGGGAGAAGGTGACCGAAGGGCTGGATGGCCTGCGTGAACGGCTGGAAGAATATCGGGGGTTCGGTGCACGGTTTTGCAAGTGGCGTGCGGTGATTACCATCGACACGAACAAAGGCTTGCCGAGCCGTGCCTGCATGGAAGCCAATGCCCATGCGCTGGCCCGTTATGCGGCCCTCTGCCAGGAAGCCGGGTTGGTGCCGATCGTCGAGCCCGAAGTGTTGCTTGATGGCAGCCATTCCATCGAGGACAGTTTTGCCATCACCCGGGAGACCCAGCACACGGTCTTCGAACAGCTTTATCAGCAGAATATTTTCTTCGAAGGGATGGTGCTTAAGCCCAGCATGGTGATCAGCGGCAAGGATAACGCCAAACAGGCGGGTGTCCAGGAAGTGGCCGATCGTACCGTCGAATGCCTGCAACAGACAGTGCCTGCGGCCGTGCCGGGTATTGCCTTTCTCTCCGGCGGTCAGAGCGACGAGCATGCCACGCAACACCTGAATACCATGAATAGGCTGGCTGAGGAGTTAGCCTTGCCCTGGCAGCTCACTTTCTCCTACGCCCGTGCCCTGCAGCATCAGGCATTAACTACATGGAAGGGCGATCCCGCCCAGATCGATGCTGCTCGCAAGGCATTACTACATCGCGCTAAACTGAATTCGCTGGCAAGTAAAGGCGAATACAAGGATGAAATGGAACGGCAGGAAGCCGCCTGAACGGGACCGACAATCGTGTCTCAGGGCCTGGCCGGACGGTGATGACGCCACCGTCCGGCCTTTTTGATGTGGCCCACTAATTGTTTTGTGACGGGAGAAGTGTTGCTTTACCCTGTGAGGCAGAGGCATGGGTATCGGCCGATGAAACGACCGTATCGGCGGCAACTTTGAGCTGATACTTGCCAATACTTAGTGTGTCACCGGCTTGCAGTACATGCATGTTAACCCTTTTGCCGTTTACATAGGTGCCATTGGTACTGCCGAGATCTTCGATGTGGGTGGCACTGAAATAGGTGACGATTTGGGCGTGATGTTTGCTGACGGTTTTGTCATTGAGTCGAACGGTATTGTCTCCTGCGCGGCCGATGGTGAGTGTACCGGCGAAAACCTCGAACACATTGATCTCTTCGCTGTTATATAGCACTGAGATTCTGGCCATGGTTTTACCCCGTTCCACCGGTTACTAAATAATAATGGGTTGTTTCTGACTGCCTGATGACAGCTCGTTACCACCATTATACGCTTTTGTGTAAAAAATAAAAATCAGGGTAATTACCTAATGGATAACGGGTATCCCTGCTCCGGGAATCAGGGTCGGGTTGAGCGGTTTTCGAAAGTCTGGCTGTGGAGTCATCGGCATTGTGATGGTCGCCGGGACTTGTAAATTGTGTCAAAAATCCTACAAAATAACTATTGAATTGATGAGATGTCGCTTGTGTTCGTTAAGGTGAATTTAACTTAGTGTTTTGTAAGGTGTTACGATGAGTCAGTATCACGACGGTGAGCCTGCAGAGCAGGCGCCCGGGCCTGTGGAATCAGAAACTGGCCGCGTACTCTGCATACTCCGCTTGTTCAGGAACTTCTTGCCGTCATCGAGCAAGGTTATGATCTGAGTGGTCAGGATATTTTCTCAACCCTGGTACTGGTGATCGCTCAGCGTCTGGTCCGGAAATTGTGCCCGCATTGCAAGGTACAGGGTGAACCCGGGGAGACAGAACAGAAGTGGCTGAAAAACTGGTGGACATCCTTATTTTGCCGTTTGGTCAGCCGCTCCCCGAAGTCGGGGATCAGCTGCCCTTGCAGGTGGAGTATTATGATGATGGTGATATAAGATACCGCTGGTCGGATAAACTCAGAAACCAGGGGAAACCGGCCTTGGCGGGATAGCTAAGGAGCAAGTCGTCTATTTCTGACAGTTATCCGTCTGGATTGCTTAAAATGACAGCTCTTCAACATCAATACCGTATTCGCCATCGGCGAGCGTTTTGACAATTCTCACCGGCGTATCATTGTGGCTATAATTATCCAGATTGATTAAGGCAAAGTTGCCATAAGGCTGTTTATCCGGATCAAGTAGCAAGATGATATCCGGCCTGAGATTCTGACCGGATTTCTGGGCTTTGACGATACCAACCTCACCGGAGCTCAGCTCAACCAGCGAGCCGGTCGGATAAGTACTCAGGGTCTGGATAAAGTATTCCACCAGCATTTCATCGAATAACCGTCCTCTCTGGTTATAGAGCATCTCTTCGGCTTTCGAGGGCGAGATGGCTTGTGCATACGGCCTGGGGCTGGTCACTGCAACATACTGGTCGATGATGCCGGCAATCTGTCCAAACAGAGGAATGTGCGCGCCTTTGAGGCCATCCGGATAGCCGCAGCCATCAAGTCGCTCGTGATGAGTCCGGACAATGTCCAGGACGCCCGAAGGATAACTGGTGTTGTCCTGGATGTGCTTCAGACCGAGATCAACATGGCTTTTCATCTTCTCCCATTCTTCATTGGTGAGACGTTCAGATTTATGCAAGAGTTCTGTCGGCAAGCTGAGTTTACCGATATCCATCAGCATGCAGCCAATCGCCAGATTTTGCAGCTCTTCTTCCACTATACCCAGCTTTCTGCCCAGGGCGGTTGCCCAGACGGCCGAGGTGAGTGAGTCCTTGTACAAGAAAGAGTCGAATTTTTTGAGTCGCGTCAGCCAGATATAGGCGTCAGGAGTCTTGGTGACGCTTTGCACCAGATTCTCAGCAGGTTGTTTGAAAAGTTCAAACGGTAAGGTTCCTCCCGAGCGAATGAGTGACTCGACTTCGGTGAAAACTTCGGAGAAGACCTGATGAGAATTCTGGATTTTTTTGATCTCATCATCGACGTTTGTCTTATCCGTATAGCTTGTCTGATGAAGAACGTCCGTCTCTGTTAAAGGCTCGGGCTGATCGGAATCCCTTCTTCTGGTGAGCTCGATTTCCTCATCGGGTACGATTACGTAAACATGCCGGCTGTGACGACGCAGCTCATCAATGTCGTCCTGATTGTTAATGACGAAGCCCTGAAACATGAAAGGTGTTTCGACCCAGGGGCGATCCAGACTGGAGACATACATGCCGATTTCGACGTGATCTGACGGGATTTTTTTAATTGGCATGTGCTTACTCTATGGGAAGTTATACAAAAATCAATGAATTATGTGACAAATTCCAGGCGATAGTAAAGCCCGGGAACAGGTAAGGGGTGCCGGTGAACCCGCTCAGGAAGAGGCGCGGCCAAAAATAACGATTCGGGTTGCTTCGAGGCGTTGCGTGTCGACCCTGAACGCGGGTCAACCAGGCAGGGCGATGCCGGCTGATACCTAAAATCCATTATATATCAAAGAGTTATATACCACGGTTGCCGGAGGCCGGGCAGGCAGGAGGTAATGCTGGCAGGCTGAGCAATCTGCATCTATCTTTAATTTATAAGATAGATGATGGTACTTATAAGAACCATGCCTAAGCCGATAATTCAATCTGACCACCATGCTGGTTGATGGCAGCGAGCCGATATTACCCAAATTTGCCGTAAGGAAAATCGAGATGAAAACACGCGAGGAACAGATTTGTGAGCTTGAACAGGAGTGGGTGCAAAACCCCCGTTGGACAGATGTAAAGCGAGGTTATACGGCCGCCGATGTGGTGCGCCTGCGCGGCTCAATACAGCCGGAATTTACCTATGCACGGCAGGGCGCCGATAAACTCTGGCGCCGAATACACGGTGAAGCGAAAAAAGGCTACGTCAATTGTATGGGGGCGATTACCGCGGGGCAGGCCATGCAACAGGCCAAGGCCGGCGTCGAGGCCATCTATCTGTCCGGTTGGCAGGTGGCAGCCGATGGCAATACCTCGGAGACCATGTACCCGGATCAGTCGCTCTACGCCTATGATTCAGTGCCGACCATGGTTCGGCGTATTAACAATACCTTCAAACGGGCTGACGAAATCCAGTGGGCGAAAGGCGTGGGGCCGGGGGATACGGATTATATTGACTATTTTTTGCCAATCGTTGCCGATGCCGAGGCCGGTTTCGGGGGCGTTCTCAACGCGTTTGAGCTGATGAAAAACATGATTGCCGCCGGTGCTGCCGGGGTGCATTACGAGGACCAGCTGGCTGCCGTCAAAAAATGCGGTCATATGGGCGGCAAGGTACTGGTACCCACCCAGGAGGCGATTCACAAACTCATTGCCGCACGGCTGGCCGCCGATGTCTGCAATGTGCCGACGGTCGTGCTCGCGCGCACCGATGCCGAGGCAGCCAATTTGCTGACTTCCGATATCGACCCGCATGACCAGCCATTTTTAACCGGCGACCGCACTGCCGAGGGCTTTTATCGGGTCAAAAACGGACTGGAACAGGCCATCTCGCGCGGCGTCTCCTATGCCCCCTACGCCGACATGGTGTGGTGTGAGACCGGGAAGCCCGATCTCGGCTTTGCGCGTGAATTTGCGCAGGCGGTACTGGCGGAAAATCCCAACAAGTTGCTGGCCTATAACTGTTCACCCTCCTTTA
This sequence comes from Thiohalophilus sp., assembly GCF_034522235.1. Lineage (NCBI taxonomy): Bacteria > Pseudomonadati > Pseudomonadota > Gammaproteobacteria > Thiohalomonadales > Thiohalophilaceae > Thiohalophilus > Thiohalophilus sp. The sequence continues at coordinate 368,683 of NZ_JAXHLN010000002.1, forward strand.
ACTGGCGCAAGAATCTGGACGAGAAAACAATCGCCCGTTTTCAGGACGATCTGGCCGAGCTGGGCTACAAATATCAGTTTATCACCCTGGCCGGCATTCACAGTATGTGGTTTAACATGTTCGATCTGGCTTATGACTATGCCCGTGGTGAGGGTATGAAACATTATGTTGACAAAGTGCAGCAGCCGGAGTTTGCCGCGCGCGAGAAAGGTTATACATTCGCTTCGCATCAGCAGGAAGTGGGTGCGGGTTATTTCGATGATGTCACCAGCACAATCCAGGGTGGATTTTCCTCGGTCACAGCGCTGACCGGATCAACCGAAGAGGAGCAGTTCGACGACTCGAAAAACACCAGATCCTGAGGGCGTAAACACCGGGCCAGACAACCGGAACCGGCCTCTGCACTCCGTGCCGACAGATGGTGCAGGCAAACCGCTGGTGACGGAAATTGCCGAGACAATTCTGGAAGGATTTAACCGGCATTTTGTTATTTTCCGTGATATGACCCGTGAAGCACGCGATAACTTCATTAACGGCGACTGGATGGCCAGCCGGCATGCGGCAATCCGCCGTATTAATCTGTATGACAATCGGGTTCGTGAGGCGATCAGGGAACTGCGTCAACGATTTGATGTTGATGTGCTCAATGCCGAATTATGGCAGGAGATCAAGTTCCATTATATGGGGCTGCTTTACGGCCATCGTCAACCGGAGCTTGCCGAAACATTCTACAATTCCGTTTTTGTCGGGCTGTTCGAGCGGCATTATTACAATAATGATTTTATATTTGTTCGTCCCTCGGTCTCCACGGAGCGCCTGGACAGTGATGATCCGGTCTATCACAGTTTCTACCCGTTGCGGGAAGGCTGGCGCGCGACGTTGCTGAAAATTTTACAGGAGGCCGATATAGGTTTGCCCTTTGGCGATCTGCATGCGGATCTGCGCCAAATAACCAGGGATATCCGTCAACACTCCAGTCTGCCGCGGAAATTGGCGCGGCATTTTCAAGTCCAGATGTTGCATCAGCCGTTTTATCGCAATCGCACGGCCTATCTGGTCGGGCGAATTATTAATGGGCCGGATCGCCTGCCGTTTATTTTGCGTATCCGACGCAATACAAATGGCACAGCATATGTCGAAAGACTCGTCTGTGAGCGTGATGAGGTGGCCAGCATGTTCACCTCGGCACGAGCCTATTTTCTGGTTGATACCGAGGTGCCATCCGCGCTGATTCGTTTTCTTCTGGGATTTCTGCCGGAGAAGACCGCCGCCGATCTGTACACCCAGATCGGGTTTCACAAGCAGGGTAAGGCGGAGTTCTATCGTGATTTCCTCGATCATCTGCAACGTTCATCGGATCCGATCGAGACTGCGCCGGGTAGCAGGGGCATGGTCATGGTGGTATTCACTCTCCCGTCCTATCCCTATGTTTTCAAACTGATTCGTGATGAGTTTCGGCCCCCGAAGGATACCACCCGCCAGAAGGTTATCGACCGCTATCATATGGTCAAGCAGCATGATCGTGTCGGCAGACTTTCCGATGCCTGGGAATTCTCCTATACGGCTTTTCCGTTGCAGCGGTTTACTCCCGAGCTGCTGGAAGAGCTGTATACCGAGGCGCCATCGCAAATATCGGAAGAAGATAACCAGTTGGTTGTAAAACATCTGTTTATCGAACGCCGTCTTGAACCGTTCAACCTGTATCTTAAACATGTCAATGGCGGGGGACTACGCCATGTACTACAGGACTATGGCGACGCTATCCGGGATATTGCCGCAGCCGGTATATTTCCTGGCGATTTGCTGCCTAAAAATTTCGGTATCACCAGCTATGGCCGGGTGATTTTTTACGATTATGACGAAATCCAGCCGCTGCTTGAATGCAATTTCCGCAAGATTCCACCTCCCCGTTACCCCGAGGATGAACTTGCCTCCGAGCCATGGTATTCTGTCGGTCCGAATGACGTTTTTCCGGAAGAATTTGCGACTTTTCTGTTCCCCGATCCTGTACAGCGAGAGTTATTTGAACAACTGCATCCCGAATTGCTTGATGCGGAATACTGGAAAAAGCTCCAGCATTACGTCGCTGAAGAACGTTTTCCTGAATAATAGCGGGTGCTAGCCAGACTAAGGGTATATTTGTGCGAAAGAAAACCGCCACCAATCCGAAAAAAATGCTGGCCAGGCATGACAAGCTTGTTCATTCGGAGGATGTCAAGGTTGTCTCACATGTGCAGCGAGAGGAAGGTGAATGGATAATCAATACCGTGATGATTGAGGAGGTTGATGTTCCGTTTCGTTATAAGCGCAAGAAAAAATACAAGGACCTGACCGGCGCGCGAGTTAATCTGACCTATTACCCGGATCAAATAAGCGTAGCAGGCATAGAAATGGAAGTGATGAGCGTGGTCAGAATTAAAATCGCATAATTCTGCTCTGGCTAAAAAACCTTACAGCACCTGTTGGGCCAGCCAGACAATCCCCCAGATTACTGAGATACAAATCAGGCATGCGAGCAGCAATTTTCCGGCTTTGGACATGTAATACTCCGAGATTTAATTTCTCTGGTTTGTAGCACAATTTTGCGATATTGCATCCACCAGCATCCACCAGGAAGAGTATTTTTACTATCGCTAATATTGCCAATACCCTGACGGTTTGACATAAACTCTGAGGTTGTATCCACATATGCTGATGATTGCCCGGCCTGGGCGGTTTCAGTATGGTAGATGCAGCGGACCATTGTGAACCTGATGAAAATACAATAACAGGGGGGGGGTAATGAGAGTTGCGGATACTGGTTTCAGTCGGCGGCAATTGATCGGGCTGGTGCTTGGCCCTTTGTTATTTGCACTAATGCTGTCGTTGCCTACCCCGGAGGGGATGTCACCCGAAGGCCAGAAGGCCGCGGCGGTCACCCTGTTGATGGCGACCCTGTGGATTACCGAAGCCATCCCGATTCCGGCTACCGCCTTGATTCCCATTGCTTTGTTTCCGTTACTGGGCGTGATGCCCACGGCGAAGGTCACGGCCTCCTACGCCAATCATCTGATTTATCTGTTCATGGGCGGTTTTCTGATCGCCATGGCGATCGAGCGCTGGGGACTGCACAAACGTATCGCCCTGCAGACCATTCGCCTGGTCGGCACCACGCCGAGCCGGGTATTGCTGGGCTTTATGCTCGCGACGGCCTTTTTGTCCTGCTGGATCAGCAATACCGCCACCGCCATGTTGATGGTGACCATCGGCATCGCGGTTCTGCGCCAGTTATCGCCGGAACAGCCGGCGGAAGATGAAGCCCTGACACCGACCTGGTTTGGCATTTCACTGATGCTGGGCATTGCCTATGCCGCTTCCATCGGCGGGATCGCCACCCTGATCGGGACACCGCCCAATGCGATCCTCGCCGGCGTGGTGGAAAAACAGTACGGCTACAGCATCGGTTTTGCCGAGTGGATGCTGTTCGCCGCGCCCTTGTCGGTGGTAATGCTGTTTATTACCTGGTGGTTCCTGACCCGGGTGGCGTTTCGCCAGACCATGGCCGAGGGATTAAGTGGGGGACGTCGTGTTATCCGCCAGCAACTGGATGAACTCGGGCCGATGAGCAGGCAGGAAAAGCGGGTGTTGATCGTGTTCGGTTTCGTGGTGCTGGTCTGGTTGTTTCGGGGCCTGATAAACGATATCCCGGCGCTGAGCGAGATCACCGACTCCAGTGTGGCGATCCTCGGCGCGTTGTTATTGTTTGTGATCCCGGCAGACATCAAAAAAGGGCAGTTTCTGCTCAACTGGAAAACCGCCGTGCGTATTCCCTGGGATATTATTATTCTGTTCGGCGGGGGTTTTGCCCTGGCCAGCGGCTTTGCTGCCAGTGGCCTCACCGAGTGGCTGGGGCAGCAATTGACCCTGTTACAGGGCGCGAACGTGGTTATCCTGGTGGGGGCGGTGGTCTTGCTGGTGATCTTCATGACGGAAGTCACCTCCAACACTGCGACCGCCTCGCTGTTATTACCGGTGATGTCCGGCTTCGCCCTGGCAGCGGAAATTGCACCGCTGGCGTTGATGGCCTCCGCGGCCCTGGCCGCCTCCTTTGCGTTTATGCTGCCGGTCGCCACCCCGCCCAACGCGATTGTGTTCGCCAGTCGGCAGGTGACGATTCCACAGATGGCACGGGTCGGCGTGTTATTGAATCTCATCGGTGCCGTACTGATTACCGGCTTTATTACACTGGTCTTGCCGTCGGTGCTGGAACTGGGTGTCAACTGACGCCCTGTCTTTTTTTGATGAAGAGTGTTTCCTGCGCGGCAGCGAGGGACGCTTTCAGATCGACAGCCTGATTCCCGTCTCCGGCAACGGCGTGGTGATGGGCGCCGAAGAAGACGGATCGGGGCTGCGTGATGTGACACTGAGCCAGGAGGCGCTGGCTGCCCGAACAAAGTTCCTGTGATACCACGAAAACTCTGATGCCGGTGGCGCGATTGCCGCCTTGCCGGCCTGATCGGTCCGACAGGCGCTGCGGCGTATTGACAGTGATAGAATGGAACCCCGGCGCCAGTCGGAACTCAAACTTTATTATCAGAACCTTGCCATCTGGCCATACAGCCTGGCCGTGACACTGGCGTCATCCCGGGGTGCCCCGTTTCCCGTAACCGAGTGAATTGAATGGCTATGATCTGGCGTAAACGAAAAACCTGGCTGCTGTTATTGCTGCCAGTGCTGATTGCGATCGGCTGGTTGCTGTACACCAACCTTAATGAAGCACCCCGGCAGCAGGGCAGGGAGTCCGATCGGGCCCTGCCTGTTGAAGTTGCCGAGGTGCGCCGGGGCCCCATGCAGATGCAGCGGACCTTCAGCGGGACACTGCAGGCCCGCGCCCAGTTTGTGGTAGCGCCCAAGATCAGCGGCCGGGTCAAGAAACTCTATGTGGACCTGGCCGATTCGGTCACCCGCGGACAGGTGGTGGCGGAACTGGACGATGAAGAGTACCAGCAGGCCGTGGCCCGGGCCGAAGCGGATCTCGAGGTCGCCCGCGCCAATCTCGAAGCCGCCAAAAGCGCGCTGGAAATCGCCCGGCGGGAACTGGCCCGGGTGGATCAACTGCGCAAGCAGGGGTTGACCACCGATACCCAGTACGATGTCGCCAAGGCCAATCAGCTGGCCAAGCAGGCAGAAGTGGAGGTGGCCCGGGCCAATTTGCGCAAGGCCGAATCGGTGCTGGAAACCAGTCGCATCCAGCTGGGTTATACCCGGGTCAGGGCGGAATGGAGCGAGGGTCAGGAGCTGCGGGTGGTGGGCGAACGCTATGTGGATGAGGGCGATACCGTGTCGGCCAATGCGGCCTTGTTGCGCGTGGTCGAACCGGATCCCCTGATGGCGGTGATTCAGGTGACCGAGGCCGGTTATGCCCATCTGCAAGCCGGGCAACCGGCCACCCTGACCACCGCCGCCTACCCGGGCGAATCGTTCGCGGCGCGTATCGAACGCATCGCCCCGCTGTTCAGTGAAGCCACGCGCCAGGCCCGGGTTGAGTTGCGGGTGAATAATCCCACGCATCGGCTCAAACCCGGCATGTTTATTCGTGCCACGATTACACTGCAGGAGTTCGAGGCGGCGATCAGCGTACCGGAACTGGCCCTGACCGTGCGCGAGGGTGAACAGGGTGTGTTCGTGCTCGACGAGGAGACACAGCAGGTGCGCTGGCAGCCGGTGACTGCGGACTTTCGCCAGGACGACTGGCGGCGCATTCTCGAACCGGCTGATCTGCGTGGCCGGGTCGTTACTCTGGGCCAGCAGTTTCTTGATGACGGTGTTGCTGTCAGGGTCGTTGAGTAGGCACGGATGATTCTTGCCGACGCCAGTGTCAGACGACCGGTTTTCACCAGCATGGTGGCGCTGGCGATCATCATTATCGGCCTGGTATCGATGACCCGGCTGCAGATCGATCTGCTGCCCAGTGTCGAACTGCCCACCCTGAATGTCCGCGCCCAGTACGAAAATGCCAGCCCCGAAGTCATGGAGCGCATGGTTACCCAGATCCTCGAGGAGATCGTGGCCACGGTGCCCGGCGTCGAGGAGATCGTTTCGCAATCCTCCGAAGGCACGGCCAACGTGCGGGTCAGTTTTTCCTGGGATACGGATATCAATGTCGCCGCCTCCGACATGCGCGCCCGGCTTGATGATGAGCGCAGTGAATTACCGGACGAGGTGACCGGGCTGCGGGTGCGCAAGTACGACATCGACAGTTTCCCGGTGGTGTTGATGGGGGTGTCGAGCGATATCGACCCGGTCGAGCTGACCCGGATCATCGAGGACCATATCCGCCATCGCTTTACCCGGATCCCCGGGGTGGCGCAGGTAGATCCCTGGGGCGGCTTCAATCGGGAAGTGCGCGTGGCGCTGGATCCGGATCGCATCAATGCCCTGCAACTGCCGATGAACCAGATCCTGGCCGCCCTGCGCGATGCCAACCTCGATCTGCCGGCCGGCAATCTGGATCAGGGCCGTTACCAGATGACTTTGCGGGTCCCGGCCGAGTTTGCCAGCCTGGATCAGATCCGCGATACGGTCATTGTTCGGCGCGAGGACGGTTTTGTCACCATCGGCCAGATTGCGCGGGTGGTGGATACCTATGCGAAGCAGGATCGGATCATCCGGATCAACGGCAAACAGGGCGTGCGCCTGGCGGTGCGTAAACAGTCGGGCGCCAATACCGTGGATGTCTCGCGCCGGATCTTGCAGGAGATCGACTCGGTCAATCGCGCTTATCCGCAGTTGAAGATCGTGCCGGTGATTAATCAGGGTAACTTTATCGAACGCTCGATTACCAATGTGTCCCGCTCGGTGCTCTATGGCGGGGCGCTGGCGATTCTGGTGCTGCTGTTTTTCCTGCGTAACATCCGCAGTACCGCGGTTATCTCGGTGGCGATCCCCATTTCGGTGATCGCCACCTTTGCCCTGTTGTATTTCGCCGGGCTGACCATCAATCTCATGACCCTGGCGGGACTGGCGCTGGGGGTCGGGATGATGGTCGACAGCTCGGTGGTGGTGATGGAAAACGTCTTTCGACGTCGCCAGGAACTCAACGAGCCTACGCCGGTGGCCGCCGTCGAAGGCACCCGCGAAGTTGGCACGGCCATCATTGCCAGTACCCTCACCACGCTGGTGATCTTCTTGCCGCTGGTCTTCGTCGAAGGGGTGACCGGTATCCTGTTTCAGGATCTGGGGCTGGTGGTGGTATTTTCCCTGTTATGTGCCCTGCTGGTTTCCCTGAGCCTGGTGCCGATGATGGCGGGGCGGTTGCTTGCGGGGCAGTCCGCTTCCGGGACATATCGCAGTCGTTATGCCGGGTTGAACCGGCTGATTGACGCCAGTGGCAAGGGGCTGGATAAACTGGCGGACCGCTATCAGCAGATACTGTCCCTGGCCCTGCGTTATCGGCGCCGCAGTATTCTGAGCGCGGTCGGATTGTTGCTGGGCAGCCTGTTGTTATTACCGTTTATCGGCACCGAGTTTCTGCCGCCCAGTGACGAGGGCGAGGTGCGGATCAGCGGGGAAATGGAAGTCGGGACCCGGCTGGATCTGGTGGATCGCCAGACCCGCAAGATGGAATCCATTGTGTATGCGGCGGTACCCGAGATGGTCTCCTCGGTCGCCAGCGTGGTGACCGCCAGCCGGCGGGCCGGCGGTGCCTCGCGCGGGGAGATCCGCCTGTCACTGGTCCCCGCCACCGAACGTGAGCGTTCCAATACCGAGATCGCACAGGATTTGCGCCAGCGGCTGGAGGGCAAGATCGCGGGCATGCAAATCCGCACCCGCGCGCCACAGGGACAGTTCCTGCTGGAGCGTTTGCTGGCCGGGGGAGAGGGCATCAATGTGGAAGTCCGCGGTTTCGATTTCGATACGATCGACCAGCTATCGAAACGGGTGGCCGGGACGGTGGCCGAAGTCGAGGGCATTACCGATGTGGAAATCAGCCGTCGTGCCGGCATTCCACAACTGGCGATCGACATCGATCGCAACAAGGCGGCGGATCTGGGCCTGAGTCCGCGTGATGTGGCCGAGGTCTTCGAGACGGCCGTGGCCGGATCGCAGGCCGGTGAATACCGTACTGAAGGCGATTCCTATCGCATTCTGGTCCAGATCGAGGACGTCGAGCAGCGCGATATCGAGGAAGTGCTGAATCTGGCGCTGAGTACCCCGCGCGGCGAGCAGGTCACCCTGCGCAATCTGGTGACGGTCGATTTCAGTCAGGGCCCGGTGATCATCGAACGCAAGGATCAGGAGCGGCTGATCACCGTCACCGGCAATATCGCCGGCCGGGATCTGGGCTCGGTGGCGGCGGCTATCCAGACCCGGCTGGATCAGATCCCGCGGCCGCGCGGCTATGAGCTGCTGATCGTCGGCAAGTTCGAGGAGCAGCAGGAAGCGTTTCAGCAATTGCTGATCTCCTTACTGCTGGCGGTCTTGCTGGTTTACATGGTGCTGGCGTCCCAGTATGAATCGTTTCGTGATCCGCTCATTGTCATGATCTCGGTCCCCCTGGCGGCGATCGGCGTAATCAGCATATTGTTCATAACCGGGACGACCCTTAATCTGCAATCCTATATTGGCTGTATCATGCTCGGCGGAATCGTGGTCAATAATGCGATTCTGCTGGTGGATCAGGCCGGTCGCCTGCGCCGTGAAGGATTCGAGCTGCAGCCGGCGGTGATCGAGGCCGGTCGCCGCCGCCTGCGACCGATCCTGATGACGACCCTGACCACCATTCTCGCCCTGTTGCCGCTGGCACTGGGGATCGGCGAGGGCGCGGATGCCCAGGCACCGATGGCCCGGGCGGTCATTGGCGGCCTGACCGCCTCGACCCTGATCACCCTGGTATTGATTCCGGTTCTCTACACCATTGTGCATCAGCGTGAGCGTTAGCCTACTGATTGAACGGCGGCCGTGGCCTGCCGGGACAGTTTTGGGGTGATCGAAACAGTGATTATTTTCTTCTGATTAATCAAGCGTTAACGTTCTGGTTCATGCGCCGGGGAAGCCGGTCGCGAAGAACCGATTGTTATGCGGCTGATTCGCGCTCAATATCCCAGCCAGGAAATACCAGTACAGCCGGATGGCAATTCAGTGCTCGTGCCAATACTTTTGCTCGTTCAACTCCGAGTTGAACACGATCATTTTCTATCGCGGAAATCGTTGACTGTGGAATGCCTGTTAATTCGGCCAGCTCGTTTTGGCTGAGTTCCTGCAACTCACGCAGGATTCTGACAGATTCTCCTACGGAGACATCAATACGTGGTTTGGCTTTGGAATAATCTTTCATACTATTTCCTCCGATAATCGTGAGGCGTGACACTTACAACTTCTATGAGAATTCTATCCTTCTCGACCTTATAGATAACTCTATATTGCTGATTTAAGCGGGATGACCTGTGCCCCTTCCACTCCCCACTTAACGATTCATCACGTAATCCTTTGATTTTACGCAATCCATGAGGACCAGACAGGGTCACGATATCCTTCCACTTCTCGTACCGTTTTAGTACGTCGGTTGGAATTGAATCGAGTTGTTTGGAAACGCGCCTGTGTTCATATATAGTCCACATACTATATATAGTATATATACCAATTATGGTATGTCAATGATTTTTTCGCATAACGACCAATTCCTGGGGTCAGGTCATGCGTGTTTTTTCTTGAAAGGCAAAAGGCAAGACCTGACCCCGGTGGGCCCGTTTGAGATGTCGGCTGTTATGCGCGGAACGTTACTGACGAATCCCTTCGATCGAGAGTTCCAGCTCGGCATAGGTCGAGGCCGGGCCCAGATCGTAATCGATATTGAAATCCTTCAGCTTGATGGTGGTGGTGCCTGAAAACCCGCGGCGATAACCGCCCCAGGGGTCCTCGCCGTGACCGATATGTTTAACGTCGATGGTGACATTGCGAGTCGCATCCTTGATGGTCAGGTCACCTTTCAGGGTGGCGGTCCCGTTACCATGATCTTCGAAGGAGGTGCTGACAAAACGGGCCTCGGGGTATTTGCTGACGTGGAAGAAATCTTCCTCGCGCAGGTGCTTGTCGCGTTCGGCATGGTTGGAATCGATACTATCCATGTCGATGGTGATGTTGACCTTCGAGTTATTCGGATTATCTTCATCGTAGGTGAAGCTGCCGTCAAAATCATTGAAGCGGCCATACAGCCAGCTGTAGCCCAGGTGCTGAATGCGGAACTGAACAAAGGCATGTTGCCCTTCGGTGTCGATTTTGTACTCTGCGGCCATCAGCGGGCCGGAGGCAAGTAATAACAGGCCGGTTATAAATGAAGTAATGCGCATGCGTGACATAATGAACTCCTTGTTATTTGTCTTAAGTGGAACGTAATATGCGACGCAGGGTAGCGTCGCGGTCGAAAAAATGGTGTTTGAGTGCCGCCAGGGTATGGCCGCTGCTCAGGACAATCAGCCCCCAGGCCAGCCACAGATGAATCAGGCCGGCAATATCTTCCTGGTTGGGCAAACCGTGCACGCTGGCCGGCACGGCAAACCAGTCAAACACCTCGATCGGCTTGCCCTTGGCGGTGGAAATGAGATAACCGCTGATCAGTACTGCCAACAGAAAAAGATAGAGCAGCCAGTGCATGACACCGGCCAGGCGTTTTTCCAGCGGTGGGCCGATCGGCTCGGGATGGGGATTGCCCCATCGCCATAGCAGTCGCAGCAGGACCAGCACAAACAACAGCAACCCCACCGACTTGTGGATTGCCGGGGCCGTGGTATACCAGCTGTCGTAGTAGGTCAGCTCCACCATCCACAGCCCCAGTGCAAACAGGCCGATGACGGCCAGCGCCGTCAGCCAGTGGAGAATAATGGCCACCGGGCCGTAACCGCTTGTCGTGTTACCCAGGCGCATAAAACTATAGAGCTCCTGTCGATTGAATAAGGGACATCGGTGTTGAATCATGCATGCGTGCGACAATGATATCCCGGGTTAAGTTTCACCACGAAGACACGAAGACACGAAGACACGAAGACACGAAGACACGAAGACACGAAGACACGAAGACACGAAGGAACGCAGTATGGCGTTTTGCCTTGAGCCGCAATTACACCGTCTGCATAGTGACAACGACTCTTCGTGACTTCGAGCCTTCGTGGTTCGGGTTTTATACCCCGGCCTTGTCGCTAAAATGTCAGGCAGCGCTGTGCGCAACCTGATCGACGTCTGGTATTGGAATGCGTATTAAAAAGTCGCGGCTTCAACCTGTAAATAGACCCGCGGCACATCCCGTGGCAGCTTTTCGTCCATGCCGGGATACCTGTCGGCAAAATCAGACAGTTGTTCGCGTACCAGCGGTACGGTCTCATAGGCGGCCAGGCCGTTATTAACCCCTTCTTCCACGGCCTGCCATAGCGCGCTCAGCAGTTCATGCAGCCGTTCAATGCCACGGACATCCGTGACGCTGCCGTGTCCCGGTATGACCACGTCGGGCTGCAATTGTTCCAGCTCGGGCAGCAGCGTGATCCATTGCTGCAGGTTTGAATTGATGGTCGAGGGCATGCGATCGGCGTAGATGACATCGCCGCTGATCAGCACCCTGTCATCCGGCAACCAGAGCAGCAGATCGCCCGGTGAGTGGCTGTCACCGGAAGGAAACAGCACGATTCGTTTGTTACCCGGTAGCCGTTCCTGGCGTGAGTCAATGGGGGTGTCGGGCGGGACAATTCTGGAATCGCCGGTGGCGCCGTCGGTCAGGCGTTTGAAACTGGCAACCCAGTTTTCTCCCTGTGATTTGATCTGATCGATGACTGATTGGGTCGCATAGATTTGCTCGACAGTGTCTTCGAAGGCCGCGTTACCCAGCCAGTGATCGCCGTGGGCGTGGGTGTTGAGAATCCAGCGCACCGGTTGATCGGTTACCCCGGCAATGGCCGTTTTCAAGGCGTCGCCGATCTCGGTGGAACTGCCGGTATCCACCACCAGTACGCCGTTGCCGGTAACGACAAAGGCGCTGTTCGAATTCCAGCCACGATTTTGCGGATTGGGTAACTCCCGGGTCGGCGGGATAACGGCGTAGATACCGTCGGCAACCTGTTGCGGTTGCATGGTGATCTCGGACGCGGCCGCTGCGCTCGTCGCCAGTAAAATAGTCAGGCTGAATATACCGCACACAAGGCGTCGGAACATGGTGTTTGAATCCTTCAAAACGTGAATGGATTTCATTCTATCAGGCAGGCGCTTGTCGTGAAGCGGTTCGGTGAGTTATTTGCGGGCTATGTCGTTTGTCGGGCAACATTGCAACAAGTCTGTAACATTGTGGCGGGTTGTTCGAGAACCATGTCTTATCCGGACAACGTGTCCGCGTTATACATGAATACTGTCCGGGCACAGTGATTACCGCACGGACCGTTCCGTTGCGGCGGCGTTTTGTTCCAGCACCAGCACCGGTCCGTCAGCGGCCCTGTCCAGAATGATGGGTTCGAAATCCTGTTCGGGGCTGAGCCCGAGGCCATCAAGGATGTCAGCCGCCAGAATCCGCAACCCGGAGGCCCGGGTACCAAAAGCGATCGGCCGGCCCTCGAGATCGGCGATACGCTGATTTGTGAGGTGGTCAGCTAAAGATAGCACGCCGCTGGCGAAGCGCGATTTTCGCCCCGGGAGGATATAAGGGCGGAATATTTTGGCGAGCCGAAAAAAGAAACGGCAGCCCTGGGGCTGCCGTTTCGCTGTGCGGATTGTAGAAATCCGGCTCAGGCGGCGGTAACGCGGGCTGCCTGCGGGCCTTTGGGGCCCTGTTCGACTTCAAAGCTGACCTGTTGGCCTTCAGCCAGAGTCCGGAAGCCATCACCGACAATGGCGGAGAAATGGACAAAGACGTCCTTGCCACCGTCTTCCGGGGTGATAAAGCCGAAACCCTTGGATTCGTTAAACCACTTAACGGTACCGTTAGTCATGGAAAATACCTCAATCTTTCTATATGTAAATAATGGTCGTGCAAATCATTTGAGGCAGAATTCAGGAAAAATCGGGAAGGTACAACTGAGGTCGCGCCGGTATTTCTTGAAGAACCTTAATAATATGCAGTTAGTAACACGGTGCCTTTCGGAACCATGACTTCTCACGAAGTAGGGCCATGATACCCCGTTTCAACGCCACACAACAACAAAAAATTTAATTCCGGCCAGCGCAGTTGCCGCCCGAATTGAACCGCAGAGGGGGATGTGTTTCAGTAGATGGCCCAATTCCTGCAAAGCCAGTGTCACAGACGATGAGCGAGACGCCTGATTCCCCCTACATCCTGAGCGCCGATGGCGAGAATTTTGCCGCGCGCGTGCTGGAAAACTCCCATCAGGGACCGGTGCTGGTCAACTTCTGCTCGCCCGGCGCAACCGTCTGTACAGATCTGTCGCCGGTGCTGGAGAAGGTGGTACAGCAGTACGAGGGCCGTGCCCTGCTGGTCACCATCGATCTGGATGCCGAACCGGCGCTGGCCCGCCGTTACGGCGTTATCAGCGTTCCGACCCTGAAACTGTTTCGCCGCGGTGAGGTGGTGGTCAGCCGACACGGCTACCAGCCGGAACAGGCCGTGCGCCGGCTGCTGGATCACTACGTGGCCCGGGAGTCGGATCTGGCGCTGGCCGACGCGGTCGATCTGTATGCCCGTGGTGAGCAACAGGCCGCTTACGAGACGATTGCCGAAGCCGTGGCGAACGATCATGACAACCCGCGCCTGCCGTTGACCCTGTGCAAACTGCTCAAGCATGAGCAACGCTACGCGGACGCACTGAAGGTCCTGGACAGCCTGCCCGATTATCACGCCGAACACCCGGAAATTCGCCGCCTGCACGATCAGCTGACGTTTTTTGCCGAGCGTGATCCCGATCAGGACTGTGCCAGCCTGCAAGCGCAGCTGAGCGAGGCGCCGGGCGCGCTGGAAATACGCCGGCAGCTGGTGGCTCACCACGTAGTAAGCGAAGACTACGCCTCGGCGCTGCAGGAATTGGGGACTATTTTCGAGCAGTCCCCTGACTTTGAAGAGGGGTACGCCGCGCAGGCCATGCGACGCATTTTCAACCTGCTGGGGGAAGCGCACTCGCTTGTCCTGGCGTATCGCCGCTATTTGCACTGATTCGCCCGGCACAGGCAAGGATTCCAATTTATATATATTCCCGTTTATATCCCGGCCTCTGCCCCGCTTGAAGCGGGCAAATCCGGCCCCATATCGGCTCGACAACGCCAAACAGGCCTGCGCCCGACCGATTTTCCGTAAAATCGACCCTCCGGCACCCGATTGTCATGCACATTTTTTGTCACTTTGGGTATAATGCGCGGCTTATTTTGGCGCCAGCGCCGCACAGGCAGTCTCCTGGTGGTGGTCCAGGCTTATTACCATCTCACAAACCGGCCCGGGCTCAGTGACGGGCAATTGAATGAATTGCAGGTAGAAACATGATTGATTTGAGCAAATACAGAAACATCGGCATTTTCGCGCACGTGGATGCCGGCAAGACCACCACCACCGAACGTATCCTCAAGCTGAGCGGAAAAATCCACAAGCTGGGCGAGGTGCATGATGGCGAGTCCACCATGGACTTTATGGACCAGGAATCCGAGCGCGGCATCACCATCCAGTCCGCGGCCACCAGCTGTGCCTGGAAGGATCACCGTCTTAACATCATCGATACCCCCGGTCACGTGGATTTCACCATTGAGGTTTACCGTTCCCTGAAAGTACTGGACGGCGGTATCGGTGTGTTCTGTGGCTCCGGCGGTGTCGAGCCCCAGTCGGAAACCAACTGGCGCTACGCCAACGAATCCGGCGTGTCGCGCCTGATTTTCGTCAATAAGCTGGATCGCGTGGGTGCCGATTTCTATCGGGTGGTCGCCCAGGTGGAAAAAGTACTGGCCGCCACCCCGCTGGTCATGGTGTTGCCCATCGGTATCGAGGATCAGTTCTCCGGGGTGGTCGACCTGCTGACCCGTAAAGCCTGGGTCTGGGACGATACCGGCCTGCCGGAAAATTACGAAATCCAGGACGTCCCGGCCGAGATGGTCGATCAGGTCGAAGAGTGGCGTGAAAAGCTGATCGAAACCGCCGTCGAGCAGGACGACGATCTGATGGGAAAATACCTCGAAGGCGAGGAACCGTCGGTCGAGGATATCAAGCGTTGCGTCCGCAAGGGCACCATCGCGCTGGACTTTTTCCCCACTTATTGCGGTTCTGCTTTCAAGAACAAGGGCATGCAGCTGGTGCTGGACGCAGTCGTGGATTATCTGCCCGATCCGACCCAGGTCCTGCCGCAGCCGGAAGTCGACCTGGAAGGTAACGAGACGGGTGAATTCGCGATTGTCGATCCCGACAAGCCGCTGCGCGCGCTGGCCTTCAAGATCATGGACGACCGCTACGGCGCGCTGACCTTTACCCGAATCTACTCGGGTAAGCTGAAAAAAGGCGATAGCGTTCTGAATACTTTCACCGGCAAGACCGAGCGGATCGGCCGCATCGTGGAAATGAGCGCTGACGATCGTGAAGAACGCGATTCTGCCCAGGCCGGTGACATCGTGGCCCTGATCGGTCTCAAGCACACCCAGACCGGTCACACTCTGTGCGATCCCAACAAGCCGGCCACCCTGGAACCGATGGTGTTCCCGGATCCGGTGATCTCCGTCGCGGTCGCGCCGAAAGACAAGGCGGCTGCCGAGAAAATGGGTATCGCTATCGGCAAGATGGTAGCCGAGGATCCCTCATTCCGCGTCGAAACCGACGAGGACAGTGGCGAGACCATCCTCAAGGGCATGGGCGAGTTGCATCTGGATATCAAGGTGGACATCCTCAAGCGAACCCACAACGTGGAAGTCGTGGTCGGCAAGCCGCAGGTAGCCTATCGCGAAACCATTACCCAGAAGGTGGAAGATACCTACACCCACAAGAAACAGACCGGCGGTTCCGGTCAGTTCGCCAAAATCGATTACACCATCGAGCCGGGCGAACAGGGCAGCGGGTTCGAGTTTGAATCCGTGGTCACCGGCGGTAACGTGCCGCGTGAATTCTGGCCCGCCGTGCAAAAGGGCTTCCAAAAGAGCCTGGATAAAGGTGTGTTGGCCGGATACCCCTGCCTGGACTTCAAGGTGACCCTGGTCGACGGTGGCTATCACCCGGTGGATTCCTCGGCGGTGGCCTATGAGCTGGCTGCGGCTGCGGCCTATCGTCAATCCATGCCCAAGGCCGGTCCGCAGCTGATGGAACCGGTCATGAAGGTCGACGTGTTTTCTCCGGAAGATAACGTGGGTGATGTCATCGGTGACCTCAACCGCCGCCGCGGCATGATCAAATCCCAGGAACCGGGCCCCACCGGCGTGCGCGTCAAAGCCGATTGCCCGCTGAGCGAAATGTTCGGCTACATCGGCGATCTGCGTACCATGACCTCCGGCCGTGGCCAGTTCTCCATGGAGTTCTCGCACTACATGCCGTGTCCGGCCAATGTCGCCGAAGAGGTGATCAAGGAAGCCAAGGAGCGCAACGCCAGATAAACCGGGCGTTATGTTGTGATAAAAAAGGGGCCTTCGGGTCCCTTTTTTTGTATCTGTTTATTATTGGCTCAATTGCGACAGGTTTGATCTGGATCAGAATACGGCCACCGGAGCTCGGTATGATCGGCCGTGTTAGCCAAATCAAGTCATCGCAAGCCCCTTGCCACGTCGTAAGGCGTGGCATTTTTTCGGAGAAAGCATTATGTCGCAACCTGCCATCAACATGGGTTCGGAAGAGAAACTGGTCGAATGGTCCGAAGAGTTAAGTGTCGGTATCGAGGAGATCGATAATCAGCATAAAATTCTTGTTGATTTATTGAATGAACTGCACAAGGCGATCGTGGAACACCACGGCTCCGAAGCGGCGCAACGGATTCTGGCAGAGCTTTTGGAATACACTCGAATTCATTTTGCGGTCGAAGAGAGCCTGATGCGAATTCTCGGTTATCCCGAGTATGACGAGCACAAGCATCATCATGAATTATTGCTCAATGAAGTCCATACACTGAGCCAGAAGCTGGCCGAAGGCAAAAAATCGGTCAACTTTGAATTGCTCCATTTTCTCAAGATGTGGCTGACCAAGCACATCATGGAAGAGGACCGGCAATATACGTCACACTTTATCTCCAGGGGCGTCCAGCAAAGTTATGAAAAACGCTCCTGGGTGGGTAAATTCTGGAATTCCCTGCAACACAAATAGACTACGCCATGGCGGGCTATTTACCGAATCAGCTGGCAGCATTGAGGATTTCGGGCAAAATCGGGCAGGGCTTCTTACGTCTGTTTATATCCCATCCACCGCGGGCTGAACGCATCGCGGTGCTGAAGGTGGGCCGGTAAGGCGGTAGTTCGCGCGGGCTCAAATTGACGCAGATGATTGTCCGACGGCTATTATTCAGCGCGAAAAATGTCGGTTTCAGCGTGTTGTTCGCGTTCACTGGCGGACAACGATCTATAACATCTGCCGGAGCAGGACCTGTACCAGGTTGGAGCGGGTGATAATACCGCAGACCCGGTCTTGATCGTCAGTGACGATAACCCGCTTGATGTGGTGTTTTTTCATCAGTTCAATAACGTCATGCAGAGTTTTGTTTTCATTAATGCTGACGACCTGGTCAACCATGATATCACCCACCTTCGAAGGCATGTCTGTGGTACGCGGCGGGTGTCGGAACATATTCTCCAGGGTCTGCCAGACGCTGTGCGTTGGATGATGGCAGGGTATACCCATGGCACAAAGAAAATCGGCCTCGGTGACCACGCCAACCAGTTTGCTCTCATCGTTGGTGACCGGTAGTCCGCTGATACGTTGTTCCACAAGGATACGCGCTGCATCGGACAAGGGTGTGTCGGGTGTGACGGTAATCACCTTCGGGGTCATGATTTCACGGACTGTTAGCACCTCTGTTTCGCGCAGGCGGGCATGCTTGTTGGCCATGCGATCAATTTGCATGATATCCTCCAGCGTGATGTCGATATAGGTGTCGAACTCCTTGAGCGCCTGCTGGAAGTCCTCTCGGCGTAATTCACGGGATGACTTATCACTCATAATTTGCCTCCGAACCGGTTTGAGCCAGCAAGTTGACCAGTCTGTCCTGTTGATTGCCAATCAGATCCGCGAGTGTATAACGATCCAGCTGATCAAAAAATGCCTGTTGCGCCTCATCCAATGCCTGGTTCAGCGTGCAAGCCGGCAGGATAGGGCAAAGCGGTTTTGTACAATTGATCAGGGGCGACTCGCCTTCCAGCTTTCTGGTCAGATGGCCGACGTTGATGTCGGCCGGTAACTTGCTCAGTTGCAGACCACCGCTTTTACCGCGGTAGGTGGTGACTAATTTGCTGGCCACCAGTTCATTGACGACTTTGAGCAGGTGATTGCGTGACATATCAAATGCCCGGGCGATCTCGTTGATCGAAATGATCCGTTGTGGGTGCAGCGCCAGATAGATCAGCACGCGCAGGGCAAAATCGGTAAAACGTTTCAGATGCATGGCTCTTGTACGCTGAATATATGTAGTATTAAAGTTACTATAT
Organism: Thiohalophilus sp.; assembly: GCF_034522235.1. Lineage (NCBI taxonomy): Bacteria > Pseudomonadati > Pseudomonadota > Gammaproteobacteria > Thiohalomonadales > Thiohalophilaceae > Thiohalophilus > Thiohalophilus sp. Next base: position 387,238 of record NZ_JAXHLN010000002.1, read on the forward strand.
TTGACTGGAAAAGTCATTTTTGGCATTTGCCCTGTTCCTGCTCATAGATGCGATAAAAGTGATTTATAAGGTGTGGTTATTACGCGAGTAAAGACTTCACCGCAGGGCGGGCAGAGGCGACAAACAGGACAGGAGCGATGATGAGCGGTTGTTGCGACAACGACTGTTCCGTGGAGCAGCTTCACACGCGTCAACGGGGCACGCTGCAGGCGGTGTTGCTGATTAATGCGGTGATGTTCGGGGTTATTGTCACCGCCGCGCTGTATGCGGATTCGAGCGCGCTATTGGCGGACAGTCTGGATAACCTGGGTGATGCCCTGACCTACGCCCTCAGTCTCTACGCTGTGTCACGGGGTGCCACGATCAAGGCCAGGGTGGCTTTGTTCAAGGGCGCACTGATTTTTCTTGCCGCCTGTGTGGTGGCCGGACAGCTTGTCTATCGTCTGATTGTTCCTGCTGTGCCGGTATTTGAACTGATGGGCCTGTTCAGCGTGTTGGCCCTGGCTGCCAATAGTGTGTGTCTATACCTGTTGTGGCGACACCGACACGAAGATGTCAACATGAGTTCAGTATGGGAATGCTCACGCAACGACATTGCCGCGAACATCTCGGTATTCCTGGCCGCCGGCGGTGTGTGGCTAACAGGTTCGCCCTGGCCTGACTGGATTGTGGCACTGGCTCTGGTGATTCTGTTGCTGCGTTCCGCCCTGCGGGTCATTACCTCGGCGTTGAATGAACTACACCGCGCTGCAGTAGTCAAAAAAGTCGGCTGACGGAACAGCCGACCCATCGACTACAACCAGCGGTGCCTGAATAGAAATTCCGAATTGCCGAACCTTGTGATGGTAACAAAGTGCCCCGTGCCTGCCTGGATCGCAGTCGCGACCGCCCTGTCCGCTCGACGGCCACATCCCTGGCCGACGGTCCGGAGGCATGGGGCTCTCACCGGTACGGCTATTCGGATCGCCTGTTCAGTTTTCCAGAGCCCCGCAGGCCACTTTACTGGAAATGGCATCCATCGGCGCGGTTTCGTCCAGTCGCGAGAGCATGATGCTGCGGTTTTTTATATCCTGTAGACGCATATTGCGCGAGATTATCGCTTGCGGGGTCTGCCCTTCGCGCAGCTCCAGTACCGGTAGGTTGGCGATCGGATTGCCGGCGGAGGCGCCGGGTTCGATACTCCCGTCGTCGTTGTAGCGGCCGTGGCAGGTCGCATATTCATGGATGTTGACTTCGTAACTGCCCCTTTCCAGTTATAAGGTGGTTTTATTTTCGGCTTGTCCGTGGCGATGCAAGTGGTGAGACACTCGAGATAACAAGCAGAGAGGTTGTGCGTCAAACAAAAGTTTGTGCTCGGGCAAAAAAAAGCGGGCCAGGGATGGCCCGCAAAACACACTCAGGGGAGAGAGAGCATGAACAAGAAAGGGTTTAACTTTTGTGATGGCGATGCTGGCCGCGCATCGCCTGGAGCTTCTTCTGCTGTTCCGGGGTCAGTTGCTGATAGATGTTGTGCATCATCCTGGTCCGCTGTAGCGTCATCTCGCCTGCCAGGCGAGCTTTTTGTTCGGCCAGTTGTTTGACCTTCGCCGCATCATACTCATCACTGGTGACGATCTGACGCAGTTTTTCGCGAATGTCCCGCATGGCCTGGCGTTGTTCCTGCATGGCGTCGTGCCGACTGGTGACAATTTTTTCTACCTGTTCGCGCTGGGCCTGTTCCATGTCCAGCTTCTCCATCAGCCGCTGCATGGGCCGGGCGCCGCGTTTGTGATCCTTGTATGCGGCATGTTTGCCGCCTTTGTTACAGAGGTCGCCATTGTCGGCCAGGGCCGGCGTGCTGGCACCGGCCAGCAGGCCGCTCGTCATGACCGTGGTGACAATGAACTGTTTCATTTTCATAACCCGTTCCTCGCTGGTTAATCGGTATGGATGGGGCGCTCTGCCGTCATCCGATGTGCAGAGTATGGACAGGCTGACCGCAAACTTGGGTCACGGGGAGGTAAATGAATGTAAAGGTAGGTAAATCCCTGATTTTGTGGTCGGGTCTGTGGCAACATAAGCGTCGGTTGTTAATAACGGAATCCCTGCACGAATGAACCGGGTCCTGCTGATCGATGACGATACCGAGCTGACCGAGATGTTGAGCGACTACCTGAGCGCCGAGGATTTCACGGTGGAGGCCGTATACGATGGTGAAACCGGGGTCGAGGCGGCGCTGTCGGGGCAGCACGATGTGGTGGTGCTGGACATCATGCTCCCCCGGCTCAGTGGTGTCGAAGCCCTGCGCCGGATTCGCCAGCAATCGCGGGTGCCGGTGCTGATGCTGACCGCCAAGGGCGACGATGTGGATCGCATCGTCGGCCTGGAGCTGGGGGCCGACGATTATCTGCCCAAACCCTGCAATCCGCGCGAGCTGGTGGCCCGGCTGCGGGCTATCCTGCGGCGTGCCGCCGCCCCGGGGGCGCCCGGCGGGGTCGAGGATCGGATGGTGGGGCGCATCAGTCTGCAACCGGGCAAGCGGGTGGCCTGCTGGGACGGGCAGCGCCTCGATCTGACCAGCACCGAATTCAATATCCTCGACACGCTCATGCGCCATGCCGGCCAGGTGGTGAGCAAGGCGGACCTGTCCAGCGAGGCGCTCGGGCGCGAGCTGGAGCGCTATGATCGCGGGCTGGACATGCATGTCAGTAATCTGCGGCGCAAGCTGGGCACGCTCGCCGACGGGCGTTCCCCTATCCAGACGGTGCGCGGAGTCGGCTACCAACTGCTGCAGGACGAGTGATGGGCCGCCTGTTCTGGAAAATCTTTCTGGGCTTCTGGCTGACGCTGGTGTTGATTGCCATCGGCGTCGGGCTGGCCGTGCATTTTTACAATCAAAGCCGGATCGAGGCGATCACCGATCTGGCGGCGGGGCCGCGGGCCAGTTTCGTGGTCAATGCCACGGCACTGGCGCTGGCCCAGGGCGGGCCGGAGTCGGTGGAGTCCCTGTTCCGCAGCTGGCCCGGACAACGTCTGCCACTGGTGTTGATCGTTGATGAACAGGGCCGGGATATTTTTGATCGACCGGTGCCCACTGTGGCGCTGGAGCGGGCCCGCGAGCAGTTGCGCGGGGCGCAGGTGTTATCCGGGGTGCGCCGGGTGCTGGGCCATAACGGCCATGAATATGTCATTTTTATTCCCCGTCCCGGCCCCGAAGGGTTGCCACAAACGCCCTCGCGCCAGATGTCACTGGGTTTTCAGCTGGTGGCGGCGTTAATCGCCAGTCTGTTGTTCAGCGCGGTCCTGGCCTGGTATCTGACCCGCCCGGTTCGCCACCTGCAGTCGGCCGCCAATCGGCTGGCTCGCGGTGAGCTGGCGACCCGGGTGATGCCCCGCATCGGCCGCCGCCGTGACGAAATCGCCGATCTGGGGCGTGATTTTGACCATATGGCGGCCCAACTCCAGGCCCTGGTGTCCGCCCAACAGCGGCTGCTGCACGACGTCTCACACGAGTTGCGTTCACCGCTGGCGCGACTGCAGGTGGCGGTCGGTCTGGGCCAACAACAGCCGGATAAACTGGCCGCGATGCTGGTGCGCATCGAGCGTGAGACCGGACGGCTGGATGAGCTGGTCGGCGAGCTGCTGACCCTGTCACGGCTGGAAGCCCACGTGGACAGCGAGCACGATGAGCAGGTTGATGTGCCGGTCTTACTGGAGACGGTCGTCGAAGACGCCCGTTTCGAAGCCGGGGCGAGCGGGCGCGGTGTGGAGCTGGCCATTGACGGTGAGGCGAACCTGATTGGCAAACCGGAGTTGTTGCGCCGGGCATTTGAGAATGTGATTCGCAACGCTGTGCGCTATACCGCGCCCGAAACGAATGTGGTGGTGAGTGTCCAACCGGATCCGGGCGGAACTGAAGTGATGGTTCGGGTTTGCGATCGGGGGCCGGGGGTGGCGTCCGCGGATCTGGCGACAATTTTCGAGCCGTTTGTCCGTGCGGGCGAAGGCGCGACCGGCGGTCGTGAAGGTTACGGTCTGGGACTGGCTATTGCCAAGCGGGCGGTGATGGCCCACGGCGGCCAGGTGGCGGCGAGTCAGCGTGAGGGGGGTGGCCTGTGTATCGAACTCACTTTGCCTCTGATGAACAACGCGGGGAAGGGGGGAAAACGTCCGACGGAATGAGGCGCCACGGCCTCACTCCGTCGACGGGTTGATTTACATGCCTTCCATTTCCAGATCGGTTTCCACTGCCTTGAGGCCGGCGACGGCGCATTTTTCATCGATCTCGCCGGAGGGGGCACCGCTGACGCCGATGCCGCCCATGATGCTGCCGCCGACGTTGATCGGGATCCCGCCGGCACTGATCACCAGGCCGTCAATTTTGGGAACCGAATAGGCGCCTTCGAAGCGACCTTCCATCTGTGACAACGGGCTGTTGAAGGCCATCGCGGTATGGGCTTTTTGCTTGCTGATGGGGAGGGTGATGTCCATGGCCAGATCATCGCGCAGCACGGCCTGGATATGGCCGCCGCGATCCACCACGGTGACGGCGATCTGCACCCCTTCCTTGCGGCACTGTTCAATCGCCGCTTCGGCGATTTTCAAGGCGGTATGCATCTTCAGACGCTTGATATCGATGGTCATCTTCTCGGCCTGCACGGCGGCCGGTGTCAGCAAAGACAGCCCCAGCAGCGCGGCAAACAGGGGTTTGATGTTCAGTTTCATGGAAGAGCTCCTCGTCGCTTTATTGATTGTGAGTGAGAGATTATTAACGCGTACGTAACACTGTAGACCATCGACAGCCAGAAAAGTGCAACCCGATTCGGGTTAATCACCCGAGTGTGATTCGGTCTTTCGGGTTCAGTGGCGGACCAGAAACGCCTGCAGTCCGCGGGTGTAGGTCTGATAATCGTTCAGCTGGGCATCGTTGTGGCCGCCATTGAGGGCCAGCCACTGTTTGGGTTGCGAGGCGAGCTGATACAGTTCTCGGCCCTGTTCATACGGGGCGATCGCATCCTCCGTCGCGTGTACGAACAGCACCGGGCAGTCCAGCCTGACGATGCGCTGGCGGTTATCAAATTGATAGCGACTTAACCAGCGCACCGGTAACCAGCCGTAATGCACGGCGGCCATGTCGGGGATGGAGGTAAAGGCCGATTCCATTATCAGGGCGCGAGGGCGGTGTTGTTCGGCCAGATACAACGCCACGGCGGCACCCAGCGAGCGGCCGCTGAGGACAATCTCCCCGGACGATAACTGGCGGTCCTGGCGCAGATAGCGCCAGGCTGCTTCGGCGTCGGCATACAGGCCCTGTTCCGAAGGTTTGCCCCCGCTTTGCCCGTAACCGCGATAATCGATGATCAGGCTGCGGTAGCCCAGCTCGTGGAACAGGCGCAGCGTCTGCAGCCGGTGACTGATATTGCCGGCATTGCCGTGAAAAAACAGGATCGTCCCCCGTGGTTGGGGATGGCCCACCCACCAGCCGTGCAGACGCACGCCATCGCGGGTCGACAGATGCACCGCCTCGTAGACCAGATCGATGTCCGCCGGCGTGCGTGTCAGCTCGCGCGAGGGCAGAGCGGGTAAAAACAACAGGTGTGGCTGGTAGAAATAGACCGCGGCCACCAGCAGCAGATAGCCGCCGGCCAGGGCCAGCAGCCACGTGGTCATGGTGCGCCACATGTCGAACCCGGGGCCGGGGGTACGTTACGCCGGGCTCGCCAGGTCACCGGGATTCAGGTGTCCGGTTGCGCGGTATCATGAGCGGCGGTGTGCCGGGCCTGTCGCCGGCCGAAGCCGGGCAGCCAGGATTGAACCCGGGCCATGCCTTTTTCGCAGCGATCGACCAGCCCCAGACGCCGATGCAAAAAGCGGCGCGTCTTGCTCTGGCCGGCGGAACTGTCGCCCATCCAGTAGAGGAAGGTTTGCAGATAGAGGCCGGTCAGCCCCACTTCCTCGATAATCCGTCGCAGGTGGGTGCTGTCCTGCAGGGCGGCCTCGCGGATCCACTGCACGGTGCGGCTGACGCGCAGCAGCCCCTGCAGTTGCAGGTGCACATGCGCCGGTTCCAGTTTATACAACAGCATGTCGCGGGAGACGGTCTTGTATTCAGCCAGCGTGTCGAGCCAGCGCATGATCAGCAGATGCAGCCGTTCGTGCAGCGTCAGCTCGCTGTAGCCCGGTGCCTGGGCCGCCTTTAACATGGCCCGATCGGCGCGGTCATACCAGGCTTCGACCAGATCGTCTTTTTGTCGGTAGTGCTGGTGGATCGCGTGTAGCGGAATTTCCAGTTCCCGGGCGATGTCGTGCAGATAGAGTTTTTCCCACGAACGCTCGTTGGCCAGATGCATGGCGGTATCGAGAATGGTATCGGCGGTTGGTTTTGGCATGTTGGTGCCTCCGGGTTGACTGGGATCAAGCATAGCCAACAAGCGAGGCGGATTTCAAAGGTAAGGGAATAGACGAATGATGAACCCCCGTCGAAGCGGGGGTGTATTGCTGCGGGATTGTCGTGGGAGGGAAATTACTGGGGGACCACGTTTGTCGCCTGGGGACCCTTGGGACCGTCTTCCACGTCAAAACTGACGCTCTGGCCCTCCGCCAGAGTACGAAATCCTTCGCCCTGAATGGCGCGAAAATGGACGAAAACATCGCCTTCACCGTTATCCTGGGCGATGAAACCATACCCCTTGCGTTCGTTAAACCACTTCACTTTACCTGTAGCCATGACACTTAACCTTTAACCTTTGAAAATCAAACCGGATGCGGCAGCAGCCTGTCAGGCGGAGCAGCTTGAGGGCGTCCCGGGACGATCAATCTATCCCCCGACATTTCTGCAGCCTTTTTGAATGTACGACACTTTGCAGGGGGCTGCCACCGTTTGAGGGCAAATATTTGTATCGAGTGGGGTTAGCGGCGGCGATTTGTGGTATACTAAATAACATAGTTTGTCTGACTTCTCGCTCATGAACCATCGGCGGGATCCAGGTGTCGGCCGGTATAGTCTACCCGGATCGGACACAAACCCGCCGTGGTATGACCTCCCGGGCCATTCCCCGCACAATCGTTTCGGTCCTGTCACGCATTTTTTCTGCCAGGCTCGATGCTTGGCTTTTTCATTTTCAAATAAGGCGAAATTTATGTCGTTTTCTGATCTCGGTCTGCGTACCGAGCTACTCACTGCTATTGCAGATCAAGGTTATTCTTCCCCGACAGCCATTCAATCCCGGGCAATTCCGGCTATTTTGGCGGGTCGGGACATTCTGGCCGGTGCCCAGACCGGGACCGGCAAGACCGCGGCATTCACGCTGCCGTTGTTGCAGCGTCTGAGCCAGACCAGTGACTCGCCACGTCGCGTCCGCGTCCTGATGGTCACGCCGACCCGTGAGCTGGCCCAGCAGGTAGCGGACAGCGTCCGCACCTATGGCAAACATCTGCCGTTGCGCAGCACCGTGGTTTACGGTGGAACAAACATCAGTAATCAGATCAAGCAGTTGAAAGACGGTGTGGATCTGCTGATCGCAACCCCCGGGCGTCTGCTGGATCTGGTCAACCGCCGTTCCGTGGACCTCTCCCGGGTGGAGTCGGTGGTACTGGATGAGGCTGATCGCATGCTGGATATGGGGTTTTTGCCCGCGATCGAGCAGATTTTCAAGCTGATCCCGGCCGAACGCCAGACCCTGCTGCTGTCGGCCACGTTCTCCGACGCAATCAAGAAAATGTCAGCCCGTTTTCTTAATAAGCCGGAATATATCCAGGTGGCCGAAGCCAACAGCGCCGCACTGAACATCGATCAGTCGTTTTACTGGGTGGATGGTCCGCGCAAACGCGAATTGCTGTCCCATATGATCGACGGTGGTGACTGGCAACAATTACTGGTTTTCACCCGCACCAAACGGGGTGCCGACAAACTGGCCAAACAATTGCAGGCCGACGGCGTGCGTGCCACGGCGATCCACGGCGATAAGACCCAGAATGCCCGTACCCGGGCGTTGCGTGATTTCAAACATCACAAGGTGACTGCACTGATTGCTACCGATGTGGCGGCACGGGGTCTGGATATCGATCACCTGCCGCTGGTGATCAACTTTGAATTGCCCGATAACCCGGAAGATTACCTGCATCGCATCGGTCGGACCGGGCGTGGCGGCAAATCCGGCACCGCAATCTCTCTGGTCGGTGCGGACGAGCGCCAGCGGGTTACCTCGATTCAGCGGCTGCTCAAGACCACGATTCCAGGCAAGACCATGACCGGTTTTGAACCCCAGGCACGCAGCGCCGCAAATGAGCGCGACGCGTCACGGCCGGGTAAACCGAACCAGAACCGCGGCCGTCGCGGTGCGGCACCGGCCGCTCAACCGGTCAGGAGCAAACGCCGTCCTGCCAGGGCGCAGAGCCGTCACACCTAAACACGGGAGAGATTATGAAGACCCTATTTGTGTCCAATTTGGCCCCCGATACAGATGATGCGCAAATTGAACAATTGTTCGGCGAGTTCGGCACTGTCCGCGGGATCAAGATTGCCATGGATGTTTTCAGTGGCCAGTGCCGTGGTCATGCCACAGTGGACATGGAAGGCCATGAGGCCCGGGCTGCGATGTCCGGTCTGAATGGTCGTGACTTTAAAGGCAATGCCCTGCGTGTCAGCGAAGAGCGCAAGCGTATGAAGGGCAAGACACGGGGTCGTCGTTAGAAATTCCGGCAGGTTGTCGCCCGGCAACCTGTCGGCAACCGAGGTGAACAGTATGGATACCATCAATACAATCGATTTGACGAGTGCGCGCTATATGGTCAAGGCGGTGGAGAAGACGACTACGCCGGCCGGCTGCGATGGCAATAACTGGTACCGTTATGTGCTGGAACGTAACGGCTCGACTCTGGTAGGTCAGCGCCGGGGGACCTTGAACCAGGTGACCCGTTATGCGGAGGAGTTGGCCGATGATGTCAATTCTCGCAGCGGTGGCAATGGGCCGTCACAGTGGTCCTCGCGTAACAAGAAATAGTATCGCCCCGGCCTCAGGCCGGGTTTCCTCAATCCGGCCCGGCAACGGGTCGCCGGCTAAATGACACCGGTTTGGCTATTCTGCCGGACCCTTCCGTCTGCTCAGTCCAGGCGAAAGCCCACTTTAATCTTGACCTGATAATGGCCGATTTTTCCTTCCACAATATGGCCGCGGGTTTCCACCACTTCAAACCAGTCGAGGTTATGCAGACTGGTGCCTGCCTTGGCAATAGCCTGTTGAATGGCTTCATCGCTGCCTTTGGCGGATGAACCAACAAGCTCAATCACTTTGTATACATTATCTGACATTTTTGATCTCCTGTCGGGTCTTGTTCCGTGAAAAACATAGCAGTAATGTGATCGGAAGAAAACCGGCAGTTCCGATACAGGTCGTATGATGAGAATACTGGTAGCTATTGGCGGTAATGCACTGACTGACAGCAATAATCAACAGGGGCAGATCGATCAGGGCAAGGTGGATGCCGTTGCCCGTACGCTGGTCGATCTGGAACAGGCACATACCTTGATTATTACCCACGGCAATGGACCTCAGGTAGGCTGGTTGGCCATGCAGGAAGTGGAAGCGAATATGTCCATGGATATGCTGGATGCCCAGAGTGAAGGACTGCTCGGCTATCGATTGGCACAGGCCATGGATAACTATCGTCAAACGGAACGTGCTGTCACGCTGTTGACCCGGGTTGAAGTTGACCTGGCGGATCCGGCGTTCACCAACCCTACCAAGCCGGTCGGCCCGGTGCTGGAAGAAGGTCGAGCCGAACGGTTGGCGCGTCAGCAAGGCTGGCAATTCAAGGCCGTGGCAGGAGGAAAACGTCGTGTGGTTGCTTCCCCTCATCCGATCAGAGTTGTTGAAAGGCAGGCTATCGCAACCCTGTCAAAACAGGGCTATTGTGTCATCTGCGCCGGAGGTGGTGGTATCCCGGTCGTCAAGGAACATGACCGCTACCGGGGTATTAGCGCGGTCATCGACAAGGACTATACCAGCGCCCTGCTGGCGGCGGAGCTGAAACTGGATGCGCTGCTGTTATTGACCAATGTCGAGGCGCTTTATCGTGACTGGAACACGCCCTCTGCAAGAGCGATACGCCAGGCAGGCTGTGATAGTCTTGACGATGCGGTGTTGCAGGCCGGTTCAATGGCACCAAAAGTGATCGCTGCCTGCCAGTTTGTCACTGCGACGGGCGGGTTCGCCGGAATTGGTCTGCTGACCGAAGCCCAGGCTATACTGGAGGGGCGTCGGGGTACCCGGTTCGTCGATGGCGACAGTCACCTGAGCTACTGGTGACCGGCTATAGCATGATGTGCCGCAATGTCTTGTTCATTACCACTGAAATGGATAAAGCGAGTAAAGACACCCGGCGTCAGAAATTGGTCATTTGGGCACTATGGGCTAGGCTTGAGGCATTAACAATGCAGGACAGGTGGTAGAGATGAAAGATATCAAGGTCGAGGAACTGAGGCCCCAACAGGCCTGGCAGCTGCTGCAGGACGAGCCGAAAGCCGTTTTGGTGGATGTGCGCTCGCATATGGAGTTCCTGTTTATCGGTCATCCTGTCGGCGCGATCAATATCCCCTGGATCGATGAACCCGACTGGGAAGTGAACCCGAATTTTGTCCGTGAATTACGGCAGTTGTTGCTGGGTGGCTTATCTCATGATGAAACGGTCAGCCAGAGTGTGCCGGTGGTGCTGATCTGTCGCAGCGGTAAACGCTCCCTTGAGGCGGGGAAGCTGTTGCTGCAGGAGGAATTTGATCGGGTCTATAACGTCAGCGAAGGTTTTGAAGGGGAGCTGGATGAACATCACCATCGCAGTTCTAAAGGGGGCTGGCGATTTGCCGGGCTACCCTGGGAGCAGTGCTGAATATCGGAGGATTCGCGGACATCCACCAGCAGCATCTCTTCGCCGTTATCCATTTTTGTCTGCAACGCATCGGCCGAGCATTCCGGGATACAGGACCTGGCCGCTTTGACAAAGTCCATCAGACCAACGGGTTGCTCGGGCTTGAAGGTGTTATACATGAATCTCTCCTGCATAGTTATTAGACAGCATTTTCCGGCCAGCGATGAGCTGCCGGGCGGGGGCATTATTGTAATGATTCAGAATATTATTCCAAGCGGCTAAGGTCCCGGCAGTCCAGGGCTTTGTGGCCAGTGGGACGAACTGAATTACCTGATCCAGAAGATGGAAATATGGCATAATCGCGCTGAAATTGATTTAATTCCCGCGAAATATGACTCCGGTAAAGGATACCCGCGTGCCTGAACCTGCCACACAACTGCTTTCTGTCATCGTGCCCGCCTACAACGAGCAGGAGGTACTGCCCGAATTCCATCGTCGGCTGTGCGCTGTTCTTGACACAGTGCCGATGGCGGCGGAGATCATCTACGTCAATGACGGTAGTCAAGATGAAACGTTGGCAGAGTTACAGCGCTTGCGTGAGCAGGATGCGCGGGTGGCCGTGCTGGATCTGAGCCGCAATTTTGGCAAGGAGATAGCACTGAGTGCCGGTCTGCAGCATGCCGGCGGTGATGTTGTGGTGGTTATCGACGCGGATTTGCAGGATCCCCCTGAACTGATTCCCGAATTTATTACTCAGTGGCAGGCAGGCTATGATGTGGTGTATGCCCAGCGTACCCGGCGGGAAGGCGAAACCTGGATCAAAAAAGCCACGGCCAGTGCATTCTATCGCCTCATGCAGCGTATTGGGCATGTGAAACTGCCGCAGGATACTGGAGATTTTCGGCTATTGAGCCGCCGGGCGGTGGAGGCACTCAACACCCTGAGTGAACAGCACCGCTTTATGAAAGGCTTGTTTGCCTGGATCGGGTTTCACCAGAAGGCGATACCGTATGAGCGGGATGCCCGCTTTGCCGGAGATACCAAATGGAACTACTGGAAGCTGTGGAACTTCGCCATCGAGGGCATTACCTCGTTTACTATCGCGCCGCTAAAATTTGCCACCTACCTTGGCTTGCTGACTGCGCTGGGTGCATTCATTTTCGGCATCTATACCATTGTTAAAACCCTGATCTTCGGCAACCCGGTACCCGGTTATCCCTCGATTATCGTTATCATGCTGTTTCTGGGGGGTGTGCAGTTGATGGCGATTGGTGTGCTGGGCGAATACATCGGGCGCATTTTTACCGAGAGCAAACGTCGGCCCCTGTACTTTCTGAATGAGTATCTGCCCCCCCGGGCGAGTGATAACAAAAGCGATCAGGGATAACAGTTACTATGCCTGAGATGCGGACTGTACGGCAATTTCTGGCGTTCACTGGTGTGGGGGCCGTCGGTACGGCCGGGCATTATCTGACCCTGATACTCCTTGTCGAAGCCCTGCAGTGGGATCCGGTTCTGTCGACCAGCCTGGGGTTTGTTGTCGGTGCCCTGATCAATTACATCCTCAACTATAAATATACATTTTCCAGTAACAAGTCTCACCACGAAACCCTGTTCCGGTTTCTGCTCGTAGCCGTGTTCGGCGCGTTGATCAACAGTGGCATTATGTATCTCGGTACAACGCTCTGGTCGGTTAACTATCTGTTGACGCAGATTGTCGCCACGGGGGTTGTTCTGATTCAAAACTTTACCCTTAACAAACTCTGGACCTTTGCCGAGCGTGAGGGTCTTTCATGATGGCGCTGATAACCACCCGGGTACGTCAATGGAGTACCTGTCTGTCGCAGGCAGATACTGTGTGTTATCGCAATACGTTGCTGCTGATTCTTTTGACGGGATTGGGTCTGCGTCTGGCGGCGATTTATTTCGCCCAGGGCTATCACCATTTTATGGTGAATGATGAGGTCAGTGCCCTGGGGCAGGTTCTGGCCCTGCTCGCCGGCGACGAACAGGCGTTCTATCTCGCCCAGCCCTCGCTCAACGACGGTAAGTTACCGGGGCCGTTGTGGACCCTGTTCGGCGTATTGCTGTTCAAGCTGGGTGGCGAGTCGGCGCAAGGCGTCCTCTACGGAATGGCCATCATCAACAGCGTGACGGTTTTCTTTATCTATTTGCTGGCCAGACGGTTTTTTACCCCGGGGCTGGCACTGGCCAGCGCGGCAATCTACGCACTGGCCCCCTGGACCGTGTACTACTCCTACGGTCTGTACAATCCGGTGCCGCTGGATCTCATTGGTGTGCTGTTGTTTCTCGCCCTGTGGCAGACCCTCAACCGGGAACGCTCCCGGCAGGTTTTCTGGGTTTTTTTCTTCAGCGCGGTGATTCCCCAGTTTCATATGATCGGGGTTTTTGTCTTCCCGGCGATTTTGCTGGTACTGCTGTTGTCTGCAAAACCGTTGAACTGGCGCTGGCTGCTCGCCGGCGTGATTGCGGGAGGGTTGCTCTATCTGCCCTATCTGATTGGCGATATGCAGAACGATTGGCAGAATCTGCGCGCCATGGCTGGCGGCGGTGAAGCAGGTGAGTATTCGGCCAGTGTGTTGAAAATTATTACGGCCCCGGCGACGGTGCTCTCCAGCGTGCCGGCGGGCTGGAGCGGAGACGGGCTGACGCCGTTCAAAGCCTTCGGCAACCAATGGTTCGGCCATTTTACCGTGCTGGCTGTGCTGGCAAGCTGGACGCTGTTGCACAGTTTTGTGTTTTTGTTTCATATTGTGCGACGGACGGTGGCGACTCTCTGGCAACGCCGGGGCCGATTAAAGGACGCGATGCAAGTTGATACGCCGGTGATGTTTGTCGGCCTGCTGGTTCTGATCCCGCTGCTGCTGTTCCTGTTGACCGGGCGTAATTTCTCCACCCGTTACACCATTGTCCTGTTTCCGCTGCTGTTTCTGCTGCCGGGCCTGTTTTTGCAGAGCCTACGTCGGCCCGCAGTTGTAAAATACTGGTCTATCAGCCTGGTGATTATCGGTGTGTTCAATCTGTATCTCTTGGGCAGCTACTATGTCCATCAGCAGCAGCGGTTTGCCGCCGCCGAGTCATTTATGCCCAGCTTCAATACCCTGGCGTCAATCCGGCAAACTTTGCAACAAGAAGCCGGCGTCGACCGGGCGGTTGACGTCGTACTGTCGCCGCAACTTCCCGAGGAGCTTCCTCACTTTGACTACAAACTGATAGCCACTATCCGTCAGTATGTGCAAATCTGGCGTGAATACCGCGAACCGGAAAATACTGCTCCGGCAGTGACGTATATGGTCAGTCTCGAAGACAAAGAGGTAACCGGCGAGGAAGTTTATAGTAACGGCGGGATTGTGATCATTCGCGCGAATAAGTAGCCTGCTATTTAGATAGCTGTTCATGTTAATATTGTGAGCAGTAACAATCAACCGAGTATTCGCTAGAATCTGTTATGAGCCAGAAAGTTGTTTATTCCATTATCGAATCCCCGGGACACCCGGACTTTTCTGCGCTGTATAGCCGCCTCGGCTGGCAAGAGGTTCGGCTTCCCTCTATGCGCAAGGCGATCAGCCAGTTGCACAAGCAGCCACCGGACGTCGTGGTCGCCGAGTTTTTCTACGGTTATGGTAATAACTATGCGGGAATCAACATCAGTAACCTGGATGTGTTTCTGCACAGCTTATTGAAGTATGCCCCGCAGGCCCGGGTGGTTGTCATGGTGGAGAAAACCGAACGTCAGTATGTCGATAAGCTGGCGGAGCTGTTTGAGCTGGAAGCGATACTCGTTCAGCCGGTCAGCGAGGCACAAATGTGGGAGGTGCTGGTAAAACCGGAAAGTTGAATTCCACACGCCGTTGATAATGGTTCAACAGGCGATTGTCACTTCGATATATCAACCAACGAGCCACCGAAGACACCGAAAGCACTGACGATAAGTTATCTGCGGTATTATCTTGGTCTTTTCGGTGGTTACATCTGGCCCCTTACGCCGTGGGCAGGCACGAAATGACATGTGTCTGTTCAGGCATTAGTCTGCCAGCATGTCGTCCCGCTGGCGGAACCAGCCGGTGATGCTATAGCGCTCCCGCCCGGCGGGCAGTACTTCATGATAGAAGCGGTCGCTGAGAAACGTCACCAGTCGGCCCGCATAGGGATAAATATCCTGATACGACCCCAGCTTGTCGTTATCCAGATACAGGCGCAGGGCACCACCGTCGTTCATAGTCCAGTTCTCGTTCAGGTACAAAACCGCGCTGACCCGGCGGGTGCCCATATCCCGGAACTGATCGAGATGTCGCTGATACCGGGCGCCGGGGGGATAGACTGCCATATGCCCTTCGAAGTTGAACAGCCCCAGCAGTAGCTCCTGGTTGAGTTTGAGGCGCAGATTCTCCAGCGTGGCGAGATACCTTCGCTGCGCCGGGGAGCATGCCATCGGCTCCAGCCACAGAACCTTGTCATTACGGATCGTCGGCTGCAGTTCCCGGTTCTCGCCCCGGCCCACCCCGGCATGGCGGAAGCAGCCGCTTTGCCAAACCTGGACCATCTCCTCACGAAGCGTTCTGAACTGTCCGCCGGGCAGATAATTGTCCACCACCGCATAGCCGTTTGTGACCAGTTGGCGGGCAATAATGGATTCACTTGAAACAAAATGCGCCTGGTACTGGACTGTCAAGATTGTCGCCTCTGCTGAAAATGCCCTGCTGAACCAGTGAATGACTTACCTTACCACCAGGCAGGTGGGTGCCTGATCGGATACGGTCTTACTGCACACAGAATTAGGTCAGATGATCTCAGGGTGGTAAGGATGGATTATTGTTTGAGCTACAGGAGAATGTCTACTGTTTTTCTTCTAGAGCGACGCCGAAATATGGCCGGCATGCGGAGGACCGGCAGGGTCGCCATCGACCCCCCCGCCAGGTTCGAGCCACTATCGGGTCAACGACGCCGGCTTCAGTTCTGTTGGGCGTGAGCCGAGTGATCCCGTGCCAGCAGCATGTAAACGGCGGGCAGGATAAATAGCGTAAACAGGGTACCGATCCCCAGCCCGGCGGCCACGGTCATGCCGATATGGCTGCGACTGACCGCGCCCGGGCCGGTGGCGATTAACAGGGGGACCATGGCGACGATCAGCGCGACAGAGGTCATGATGATGGGACGCAGGCGGATAGTCGCGGCCTGTTCCACCGCCTTGCGTCGGCTCAGCCCCTCTTTGATCTGCAGCTTGTTGGCGAACTCGACGATCAAGATACCGTTTTTGGCCACCACGCCAATCAGGGTGATCAATCCGACCCAGGTGTAAATATTCATCGAGGCGTCGGCCACGCCGAGCATGATGAAGACCAGGGCGCCGGCGGTGGAGACGGGCACGGAGACCAGGATGATAAGCGGATCGCGCCAGCTTTCGAACTGGGCGGCGAGTACCAGGTAGATGACCAGCATTGCCAGGAAGAAGGTCAGCATCAGGCTTCCGCCTTCCGCGGCGTACTGGCGCGACTCGCCAAGATAGTTGTAATCAAAGCCCTGGGGCAGCAGTTTGCTGGCCTGGGATTCGAGAAAGTCCAGGGCCTGGCCCATGGTGACGCCCGGGGCCAGGTTGCCCTGAATAACCAGCGAATTGAGTTGCTGGAACTGGGTACGGCTCGAGGGCTCGACCGTGCGCTTGAGGCTGGCGATGCTCGACAGGGGAACCTGTTCGCCGCTGGCGGTTGGCAGGTAATAATCTTTGAGCATTTCGACATCCAGGCGAAATTCCCGTTCCACCTGCGGGATAACCCGGTAACTGCGACCATCCATGCTGAAGCGGTTGACATAGCCGCCGCCCAGCAGGGTGCCGAGATTGCGGCCGATATCGCGCATGCTGATCCCCAGATCGGCGGCGCGATCCCGATCGATCTGAATACTGACTGTGGGCCGGTCCAGCTCGATGGATTTCATCAGAAACAGGAAATTGCCGCTTTGCATACCCCGGGCGATGATCTGGTCCGCCAGATTGACCATCTCGTCATAACTCTGATCGGAGGTCAGCACAAACTGGACCGGCAGACCGCGACTGGCACCGGGGATACTGGGACGGGGAAAGACCCCGATCTGATAACCGGCAACCTGGTTCAGTTGTGCATTGAGTTGCGGCTTGATTTGCATTTGCGAGCGCTCACGCTGATCCTGCGGCGCCATCTTGAAACCACCGAACACTGAGTCCTGGGTGCGGCCGAGAATAAAAAAGCTGTCGGTGTATTCGGGGAAGGTTTCGAAGATTTTCTGGATCTGGTTCGAATAGGCCTTGTGGTAATCCAGCGTGGCAGTGCGCGGACCGGTGCCGTTGAAAAACAGGATACTCTGGTCTTCGGTGGGCGCCAGCTCATGCTTGCTTTCGATAAACATGAAGATATTCGAGGCGAAGATGACGGCTCCGACCAGAACAGAAACCCAGACCGTATCCAGCGAACTGTTCAACAGCCGGTGATAGTGGTGGGACAGCCAGTTGAAGAATCTCTCCACCTGTTGTTCGAACTTGCCCTCACTACCGTGCGGCTTGAGAACCGCGGCCGATAAAACCGGTGAGAGAGTCAGGGCAATGACCCCGGAAATCAGTACCGCGCCGCTGAGGGTGAAGGCAAACTCGGTAAACAGCGTCCCGGTCAATCCTGTCTGAAAACCGATCGGCGCATACACCGCCAGCAGGGTGGTGGTCATGGCGATGATCGGCACCGCCAGTTCCCGGGCGCCCTTGAGCGCGGCGTCGAGCTTTTTCTCGCCCTCTTCGATGTGGCGGTGAATGTTTTCCACCACGATGATGGCGTCATCCACCACCAGGCCGATGGCCAGCACCATCGACAGCAGGGTCAACAGGTTCAGCGAATAACCCAGCGCCAGCATGACAAAGGCGGCGCCGATCAGGGACAGGGGCACGGCCACCGCGGGAATGATCGCGGCGCGGAACGAGCCCAGCGTCAGATAAATGACCACCAGTACGATCAGCACGGCCTCGGCGATGGTTTTGTAGACTTCCTTGATGGAGTTCTTGATGAACTGGCTGGCATCATAGGGGATCTTGACCTGGATCCCCTCGGGCAACTGCTGGCGCAGTTGCGGGATCAGGTTATTGACCCGATCGGCGACATCGATCGGATTGGCGCCGGGGGCCGGTTCCACGGCGATGAAGGCGGCCGGAATCCCCTTGTACCAGGCAGTCGAGTCGTAATTCTCCGCCCCCAGTTCGGTGCGAGCGATGTCCTGCAGGCGCACCAGCGCCCCATTTTCACTACGCACCACCAGCTGGCGAAAATCCTCGGGTTCGCTGACATCGGTGGTGGCGGTCAGGTTCATGGCCACGTACTTGCCCTTGGTGGAGCCGATCCCGGCCAGGTAGTTGTTGGCACGCAGCACTTCGGCAACCTGTTCGGCACTGACGCCCTGGGCGGCCATGCGATCGGGATCCAGCCAGATGCGCATGGCGAACTGTTCGCCGAACAGGCGCGCCTTGGCGACCCCGGCCAGTGCCTGGATCTGCGGCTGGGTGACCCGCAGCACGTAATCGGTGATATGCGAGCGGGGCAGCGTATCGCTGAAGAAGGCGACATACATCAGCGCCGTGGAATCCCCGGTACTCGAATCGATGACCGGATCCTCCACGTCGGCCGGCAGCACATTGCGCTTGCTGGCCACCTTGGCCTGGATTTCCGACACCGCCGCATTGGGGTCGTAGTCCAGCTCCATATAGACTTCGATGGTCGATTGTCCCTGAGCACTGGTTGAAGTGATGTAGTCGATGCCGTTGGCTTCCGCCACGGCCTGTTGCAGGGGGGTGGTGACAAAACCCTTGACCAGCTCGGAACTGGCGCCGGGATAGACCGTGGTAATGGTCACCACGGTATTTTTCATTTCCGGATACTGGCGTACTTCCAGTATGCCGAGCGAGCGTAATCCGATCAGCAGAATCAACAAACTGACGACCGTCGCCAGAACCGGACGGTGGATGAAAATATCGGTGAACTTCATTCGGTGTCGACCTTGTCGTCGTCCAGTTCGATACTGTTATCGATTTTTACCGGCATGCCGTCACGCAGTTTGACCAGACCGGCCCGGACCACTTGTTGACCGGCTTTGAGGCCGTTAATTTCGATGCGGCCGTTGCGCGATTCACCTGTATCGACCTGCTGGCGTTTGACGGTCGATTGACCTTCGTCGTTTTTCTCAATGAGATAGACAAAGTCGCCATAGGTGTTGTAACTGATCGCGGTACGGGGAAGGGTCAGCACGGTTTTTTCCTCGGGCGACAGCGTCTTGACCTTGGCAAACATCCCGGGCTGGAGCTGGCCTTCGGGGTTATCCAGTGTAGCGCGCAATTTGACAGTCCGGGTGCCGGCGTCGATACCCGAATCGATCGCAGTGATTTTGCCGCTGAATGTTTCCCCGGGGACGGCATCGACCCGGATACGAATATTCTGTCCGGTTGCCAGGCGCGGCAAATAACGTTCCGGAAGGGTATAGTCGACGTAAATCGGATCCAGCGCCTGCAGCAGGACAATGGGCTGTCCCGGTTCCAGATACTGACCGATATTCACCTGACGAATGCCCAGCCGTCCGCTGAACGGCGCGCGAATGGCCTTGCGGCGGATTGTGGCCTCCTGCTGTTTAACCCGCGCGGTGGCGGCATCGAAGCTGGCCCGGGCCTCGTCGTACTCCGAACGGGACATCACCTGGCGTTTGAGCAGATCCTGGGCCCGCTTGAACTTGATCTCGGCCAGTCGGCGCTCGGCGCGCAGGGCCTCCAATGCGGCCTGATCGATCGAGTCATCCAGTTGTAACAACACCTCACCCTGTTCTGTCCAGGTGCCGGATTCAAACTGAATCTTGCTGACCAGCCCGGCGACTTCGGTGGTAACGGCCGTGCCATGGATGGCGACCAGGGAACCCACCGAATCGAGCATGGGGCGCCAGCGTTCTTCACGTACTTCAGTGGAAGCGATGGTAGCCGGGGGACGCGGCTGGGCCATCTGTGCGGCCTGTTGCTGGTTTTGCCAGAATTTGATGCCAAAGATGGCGGCCATAAACAGAGCAAGCAGCAAGATGGCCAGTATCAGACGTTTACGCATAATCATATTTCAGTGACATCCGGGTGGTTTCCAGGCGGGCGCCCGGTATAAAAGCCAAAACAGCGCAAATACTAACGAGGTCAGGCGCAAATCTCAATTGTTGACGAAATCGTGACATTCGCGGCTCCAGACAGCGCGCAGGCAATTATCACTACTTTTGCGGCGGGATCGACAGAAAAACAACCTGATTAGGGGTTTCCCCCGATACCCGAATGCCTGGCGCCATCGCATAATAGGCCGACGGGAACTCATTCACGGGCGATGGTGAGATTAAAATTAGTATAGGAACCTCCGCACTGCCAGCGACGAAACCCCGGCTCAGGCCGCTGATGCGATTGTATCTGCTGATTGTGATCGTCTGGTTTGTTTTTGTCGCGGTGCTGGTCGGTTTCATTATTAGCAGTGAGCTTCGGGAAGAACAGCAGCAGTTCCAGCACAGTGGTGACGCCCTGTTTCAACAGCTCAGTAACAAGACAGAGATTAACGAGTCGGTGATCGAAGGATTCGCCAGCCTGCTGGCGAGCAATCGGCAACATGAGTGGCAACAACTGCGTCAGTATGCGCAACGCATACTGCGGCGTTATCCCCACATCCATACGTTTGAGATTGCGCGGGAGGTCAGCCATGAAAACCTGCCGGAGTTTGTCGCTGATATGCGCCGCAGGATTGCCCCGGGGTTTCGTATCGCCCGGTTCGATTTCAATGACCGGCGCCAGTGGCTGAATGTCGAACCCCGTGAGAGTTACTTCCCGGTTGTGTTTATGGAACCCATGCAGGCGGATAATCGCGCGATTCTTGGTCTGGATCTGGCGTCCCACCAACTGTTTCGTCAGGCACTGCAACAATCCAAACGCATGGATGTGCCGGTTGCCAGTCCGCCCTTTACCTTACTGGAAGGTCAGCGCGGGTTCCTGTTACATCGTGCGGTCAGGCAGGGTGATGCTGAATCCCAACCCGTGCAGTTTGCGATTCTGGCGGTCAAGGCGGAAGAGCTGGTCCCGGCAGAGCTGCTGGAACGTGATGATTTCACGGCAAGCCTGTATCACCGTGACTACAGCAATGATATCAAAGATGCCGAGCTCTATTATAAATCAGGGCGTTCTGCCGGTGACCTGGAAAGGCAACTTTTCCCGCGGTTGCACTATGAGCGCATGACCATGAATCCGGGGCAACCTTTTGTGCTGGCTGTCGAAAAGCAGATCGGGTTCGGCGACGTGAATACAGGGCTGATAGCCGCGGTTCTGCTTGTCGGGGCAATCTCCTTTGGCGCTGTATTGGTGTTTTCAAGACTGCATCATCGCAATGAAATGTCTCGCCTTCAGTACGAGAATCGTCTGTACTATCTGGCCAATAACGACAGCCTGACCGGTCTGGCCAACAGGAATTTTCTTCTCGATCGGATGCGTCAGGTATTGGCCAGAGCCAGGCGCAGGGAGAGCCGTTTTGCTGTGGTATTTATGGATATGAATAATTTCAAAATGATCAACGATGAATTCGGCCATGCATCAGGTGATGTGTTGTTGCGTGAAATTGCTCAGCGATTCAAGGACTGTACGCGCGAAGAAGATACGGTGTGCCGCTATCAGGGTGATGAATTCATTGTCTTGCTGGAAGAGGTGAGCCATCGTGACGAGACCAAATACATTCGGGAAAAGCTACGGGAATGCCTGGAGGCACCGTTTTTAATCGACGGCCATGCAGTTTATGCCAGTGTCAGTATTGGAATAGCCGTCTTCCCCGATGATGGAAAAAGCATCGAGAGTCTGCTGCATGTTGCCGATCAGAATATGTACCGGGAAAAGAAGAACGTCTGATTAGAGTTTTTAAAACCCGGCACGGATTGTTCCTGCAAGAAAACTCTCTTCGAGCAGGTGCCGGTGCTGTAAATAGTGACGCGTGCCATGATAATCAAAAACCTCTTGACGGCCAGGTTGTCGGGCGGTACAGAATAAAGCTCAAATCATCGGGATGACAGGGTTGCCCGGGATCCCGAAGGGCCATACGATGGTGCGCGAGTTCCACCAGGCGGCGGGCGGCAGTCTGCAGCGGCCCCTTGCGTATCAGCGCCACGATCTCTTCGTAATACAGATTGTCGAACAGGCCGTCGCTGGCCAGTAGCAGGGTGTCGCGGGGCGCCAGGGTGATCAGCGAACCCATGGAGATATTCATATCCTCGGCACCCACCACATTGGAGATTAGATGACGTTCTTCATGGTGTATCGCCTCTTCTTCATTGAGTAAACCCGCTTCCACGGCATAACCGACCGGGGAATGCGATACTGTGAACAGTTTTTGCTTGCCGCGTTGCCCGGTGGCCACGATCATCGAATCGCCCACATGGTAGGGTCGTAACTGATTGGCCTGGATTTCGACCACGGCCAGCGTGGTGGCGGCACCGGTGCCGCTGTCCATAATCCGGTGGTTGGCGCGATCGAAGCCTTCCAGAATGGCCTCACGGGGGGTACTGCCGGCGCGCGCCAGTGATTGGGCCAGGGCCTTGATGGCGATCTCCGAGGCGGTGGCACCGCCGGGTTGACCACCAAGGCCGTCCGCCACCATCAGTACCGAGGTGTCCGGGTCAATATCCACCAGCGCCAGGCTGTCTTCATTGACCGTCTCTTTATCCGGTGAGCAATGGGTGTAGAACACCGCCTGTCCGCTACCCAGTTCGATATGTTGCGGAGTCTCGAAGTCCTGTTTGCTGAAAAGCTGCGTCGATGTCAGAGCCGGACTCCTTTAGTTATGCGGATGGTTGATGGCCATATTCAGCTCCAGTGCATGGTTTCCAGGTACTGACGCAGTTGGCCGGCCGATTTGAATTTTTTCAGAATCAGGCTGCGCTTGAGGCCGTTGACGATGTACTTGATTTCGGGTGGCTGGCGGGCATAGTGCTTCTGGCCACCGAGCGCTTCGTAAAACACATGAATCATGTCGACGGTGTCCATACGAATATGCTCCCGGGTGGGGGCGCCAAGATGGAACAGATCCACCAGCTTGAGATCAAAGCGCAGACCGAAGCCCTGCACGATGATGTTTTCCGAGTGCAGATCGCCGTGGTATTCACCCATCGCATGGATGCACTCCATCCCCGAAGCCAGTGCATGCAGCAGATGGACCGCCTCGAACGGGGGCAGACGTTTGCCGGCGTGACGCTGGATGAACTGGCTGAGCAGGTCGCCCTCGACATACTCCGAGATCAGCAGGGTCACCGGCTCGCCCTGAACGGTGATGGTGTCCTGGTGGCTGTACTGGATGACAATCGGACAGTGGCGCAGCTTGTGCAATTTGGTGGCATAGAAGTGGGTATTCTTGTCGCGCAGATTGCGCTGCGGGAAGAACAGTTTGGCGGTGCGCTCGATACCGGTGGCCAGCTCGCGGATCAGATAGACTTCGCCCTCCCAGCCGGCACCCAGCTGCCGGATGACCTCGTATTTGCGGGCCAGCACCCGTCCGGGAGCAAGATTGAAGGCGTCGATTTTCCGGGTCTTTTTTGCGGGCTTTGCGGCCATGCGTGGATAAGTCTCTGTTTTTATTTCCCGTCAGACGATTTTATATATTACGGTTTGTTAATAATCCAGCGCTTTCTGCCGGATGGACAGAAAAATTGTATCAGTATATTTATTCATAAAATACTTGGTCTATACTTTATGACAAGCTTTGTCCGGGTGGGGAAGGGCAAGCCTGTTGACGCTGCATTTTCCCGTATGACGGATAAAAACGGCAGTACACAAGAAACAGAGGTTGGAGGAAAATGGTGAACGGTACAGTAAAATGGTTTAACAATTCCAAGGGCTACGGATTTATTCAGGCAGAAGAAGGCGGGGAGGATGTCTTCGTCCATTACTCGGCCATCAGTGCCGAAGGCTACAAGACTCTCAAGGAGGGGCAACCGGTCTCCTTTGATGCCGAACGCGGTCCCAAGGGGCTACACGCCACCAATGTTGTGCCGTCCGCATAGTGTCGGGCCAGCCTGGCGTGAGAAAGTCTCATGTAGAACTGAATGGCAAGCCGGTTGAAGTGCGTCTGTCCGGGGCCGCCGAACAGGCCCTGGCAGAGCGCCACCAGCCCCTGCTTGCCGAGATGGAACTCTATTTCAGTTGTCTGATCCGTTACAAGGTTCGGTTTTATGAAGAGGCGGACAGCGCGGGTGTCGTGGTCAATGACAAATTACAACTGCACTTCCGTCCGGTAATGACGGCCAGCTGCGGTAATGATTATGACGGTGACGAACCGCCCCTGACCGATTTCCCTATTGAGAAACCGGCGGCCTTTACGCCGCACTGGCTGCATATTGATTATCGACATGGACAATGGCAGGGGGAGTTCGGTTACTAAGCCGTGCATTGCATGTCCCGCAGATTGTCGTACCTTTTCCCGGTTTCCCTGGGCCTCTTGTTACTGAGCTTTGCGCGGGTGCCCCCGGCGTTGGCCAGCGAGGTAACGCTGTTTCCGGAACAACAGATCTACCCGGTGAATGTCGCCGATCCACGGCGCATCCAGTTTGCCGCCAAAGCACTCTTTTTTGATCACACTACCATTGAACAAACGAGTACGCGTCGTTTTGATCTCAAGCTGGGCGGTCGCCTTGGTCTGTTGCATTTATCCCGCGACAAGGATGACCAGCTGGGCTGGTTGCTGAGCCTGGATGCCGGTTTTCATGGCCAGTTTGATGCCAAGGCCAGCCAGGACAATATCGGCTGGGACGGCAACTATGCCCTGATGCTCTCCTACCGTCCTGATCGGCGCGTTGCTTTCAAGTTTGGCACTTATCATGTATCCGGCCATATCGGGGATGAGTATATAGAACGTAACGGGCGCACCCGCATTAACTACACGCGAGAAGAGTTGCAGGCAGGTATGAATCTGTCGCTAGGTGATAATCTGCAATGGTATGTTGAGGCGGGCCTGGCCTATGGTCTGCGCAACAAGCAGGCACAGAAACCCTGGCGCGTGCAGAGCGGCGTACAATACCAACCGGGGAAATCTCACCAGTCACAGTGGTATGCCGGACTGGATATCGGTGCCACGCAAGAGCGCGACTGGCAGAGCGATGTTAGCCTGCAGATTGGTTGGCAGATTCCGACCGATAACCGGATATGGCGGGTCGGTCTGGAAGCCTACGAGGGTAAAGCCCAACTGAGTGAATTCTTTCAGGATGATGAACGTTACATCGGTCTGGGTTTATGGTTGGATATATGATAATAAGGTGTGTTCACCTTGACATGCATCAAACCCGGCAGGGCACACTATGATCAGAATCACTGTTTCAGATTCCGGCCAGGATGCCGGGATCATTGGCCGAGATAAATCCGGAGAGTGTGCATGTCGTTAAACCTTGATAATCGTAATACTACCCTGCCACCCCGCTTCGCGCTGTGGCAACTCGGGTTTCGACCGTTTTTTCTGCTTGGCGGTCTGGCGGCCGTTATTCTGATGGCTCACTGGCTGTTGGTTTATCTCGGTCCTGTGAGCGCCCCCTATTTTGCCAATCCCGCTTTTTGGCACAGCCATGAGCTGTTGTTCGGTTACACAGTGGCAGTGATTGCCGGCTTTTTGCTGACGGCGGTGAGGAACTGGACGGGCTTGAATACCCTGTCACAGTTGCCACTGATGCTGCTGGCACTGGTGTGGCTGGCCGGGCGTGTGGTGATTGCAACGGGTGACGCTTTGCCTCCCATGTTGGTACTGGTGATCGATGTGGCCTTCCTGCCCTTGTTACTAGTGGCGATTGCCTTCCCCTTGCTCAAAGCGCGGCAGTATCCCAATCTGCTGATTTTTGCAGGCTTGCTCGGATTGATGACTCTGGCCAATCTGTTGACCCATCTGGATCACGACGTCATTCGCCCGCTGGCCGGTTCCGGCATTCAGCTGATGATTTTTCTGATCATGTTACTGATCGCCATTATGGCGGGCCGGGTGGTGCCATCTTTTACCGAAAACGGTGTGGGCGGGATCAAGTTAAAGCGCTATCCCTGGCTGGACCAGCTGGCCATTCTCGCCTTGCTGGGTTATGCCCTGGTGGAACTGTTCAGCCTGGGCGAACAGGCGGCCATGCTGCTGGCGGGGCTTGCTTTTCTGAGTCATTCCGCGCGCTGGCTGAGCTGGCAGCATCCCGGATTGTGGCGCGTGCCGATGCTATGGGTATTGCATCTGGCTTATGCGTGGCTGGTGCTGAGTTTGCTATTGGGTTTGCTGGCGCGACTGGACTGGGTTCCGGCCGTGGTCGAGGTGCATGCCTTTACCGCGGGTGCCCTGGGGATGATGACCCTGGGGATGATGGCACGGGTCAGTCTGGGGCACAGTGGTCGCAATATCGATGCATCGCGTCTGACCATTGTGGCATTCATCTGTTTATTACTGGCAGCCGTCATCCGGGTCGTCGGGGGGATCTTTGCCGGGAACAGCTATAGTCACAGTATTGTGTTATCGGCCACACTCTGGCTGGTTGCATTCGTTCTGTTTGTGATTGAGTATGCTCCTATACTTATCAAGCCCCGGGTCGACGGTCGGCCCGGGTAAATCACGACAAAAAGTACAAGGAGTGAATAATGAAGCGGATGATCTCTTTAGTGATGGGTCTGCTGCTGGTCAGTTCGTTTGCCTCGGCAGCAATTAAAACCGAAACAGTGACCTACCGCGATAACGGCACCCAGATGAAAGGTTATGTCGCCTATGATGACAGCATTGAGGGGGAGAGGCCCGGTGTTCTGGTGGTTCATGAATGGTGGGGCCACAATGACTATTCCCGCGAACGGGCCCGCATGCTGGCCAAAGAAGGTTATGTGGCTTTTGCCCTGGATATGTACGGCGATGGCAAGACCGCCGATCACCCCGACACGGCCGGCAAATTCGCCGGTGAGGTACGCAAGAACATGGATGTGGCCGAATCCCGTTTTCTTGCCGCATTGCAACAATTGAAAAAATACCCCATGACAGACGCCGATGAGATCGCTGCGATCGGTTACTGCTTTGGCGGTGGCGTGCTGCTGGAAATGGCCCGTCGTGGTGTTGACCTGGAGGGCGTGGCCAGCTTCCACGGTATGCTCGGTACTAACAGTCCGGCTTCAAAAGGTGATGTCGAAGCGCAGATCCGCGTCTATACCGGTGAAGCCGATCTAATGGTCAAAGCGGAAGATGTTGAAGCATTCAAAAAAGAGATGGATGCGGCCGATGTTGACTACAAGCTGATCAGCTATCCGGGAGTCAAACACGGTTTCACCAATCCCGATGCGACCGAGAGCGGCAAGAAATTCGGGCTGCCACTGGCCTATGATGAAGCGGCTGACAAGGATTCCTGGGGGGATATGCTGGAGTTTTTCGAACAGATATTTGACTGAACCGGTATCAGGGCGATTAAACCATCGAAGACACCGAAATACACTGAAACCACCGAACTGTTAAAGCTTCTTCTTTGCGTGTAGAAATCTTTCGGTGTCGACGGTTGTTTGGTCAATCAGTCGTTTCTTCGATTAAGCGTCGCAGGGCCTGGATGACCTGCGGCGTATCCCATTCGATGGCGGCATTCACGCCGTAACGAATCCTGCCCTGGCCGTCGATGATATAGGTGGAAGGAAACGCCAGTACCTTCCAGCGCGCGGCTTCGGTGCCGTCGTGATCGATCAGCACCGGAAACTGTACATCCACCTTTTCCAGGAATTCCTTGACCTCGTCGGCCTGCTGGGCATAGTTGACCGAGATGAGCTCGAATGGTTCGTCCTCGAAATGCTGACGCAGACGATTCAGCGAGGGGATTTCCTCGACACAGGGCGGGCACCAGGTGGCCCAGAAATTGATGACCCGTACCTTGCCGGTGTAATCGTCAATACTATGTTGCCGGCCCCTGGCATCTTTCAGGTCCAGCGCCGGCGGGGACCAGTCGCCACGAAACGGCCTGAGACCAATGTCCAGACCGAGCGGATCTTCCGCGGGTGCCGGCGTTTCTTCGCGCAGGGCGGCGACATGGTCGGGTTTGGGCAGTTTGTCCAGCAGAGAAATGGCGCGCAGGATTCGCGCCGGTGTCTGCTGCAGATGATCGAGCGTCGCCTCGGCCTTATCCTCTTCGTAAAACAGCGACGTGGCGCCGGGCATCATTTGCACGAACACCTGGCTGCCGCCAAAACGCAATGCCGCGATCAGATCGTCAAGTTGGCCGCGGTTGCCATTGCGCGCGCTTTGCAGAATCATCAGCGGCATGTTGCTGGCGTAGGTTTCAGGCACATACTGAGGCGGCAGGCCCAGCGATGGAATTCCCTGATAGGTGTTGGGAGAGAACAGGATAGCGCCGAGCAGTGTCTGATCGCTCAGGTTTTTCCGCTGCCAGGCACGCATGCCGCGCAGGGCCAGAATCGCCCCGTAGGAATTACTGATCAATACGACCGGTTTACCGCTTCGGCGCTGGACCTGTTCGATCAGGTTGGCGGGCAGCGTGGGATCGATCTGGCGGATACTGGCCGAGCCGCGGGGCAAGAACAAATTTTCCAACAGATCCACCTGCCAGGATTCGATGCCCTGCTGTTGCAGACCCCGGGCGACCTGATCGTGGCGCAGGCCAAAACCGTTGCCCGGGGCAAACCACAGGGCCACCACCTCGCCCTCGGCGGGATACTGGCGCAGCTCGAGTTCCTGGTTCTGGACATTGAGCGTCAGGCGCGCCGGTTCGGCGGCAAGCGGCGACGCTGACGCAAAGAATAACAGCAGGACAATCAGCTTCACGCGCAGCGACACGACGGGCTCCTCTCAGGCTTACCGGGTTAAACAGACAGGGAAAGGCGGGGTTGGTTCGGGTTCAGAGTCCGTGGCCTTCCAGTAGCCGCTTGACCAGCTCGCGGGTGTCGTCGCTGTCGTGTTCGTTGACCGTGGCCATATCGGTCCAGGACATATCGGCCTCCAGGCGATAGGAACCGACATATTCGTTGGGCGGCTGGCCTCCCCAGTCATCGGGCGAGAGCATGGAGAACCAGCTGCGTCCATCGGGCTTGCGGTAAAGATGATAAATGTGCCCCGGCTGGCGCTGGAAATTGCAGGCCGCCTGGTGCAGTTGTTGATCCTTCTGCGTGTCCTCGAGGACCTGGCGGGCCTCGTCCTGCAGATGCCGGATCTGATCGGCGATCACATTCAACTTGGAGCTGACA
The DNA here is from genome assembly GCF_034522235.1 of Thiohalophilus sp. Classification (NCBI taxonomy): domain Bacteria; kingdom Pseudomonadati; phylum Pseudomonadota; class Gammaproteobacteria; order Thiohalomonadales; family Thiohalophilaceae; genus Thiohalophilus; species Thiohalophilus sp. The sequence goes on from NZ_JAXHLN010000002.1 coordinate 416,327, forward strand.
CGGGTATTGATCATCTTGTCCGCTTCGCTGATCTGCTTGGCCAGATCCACCAGCTCGAAGGCGGGCGCCAATCGGCTGACCGGATAGGGGGCGGAGCGGTCTTCGCCCTGATGCAGTTCACCGGAATATTTTTTCGTGTCGTCGTCGTTTGTCATAGCGCGATATACAGTTTAAACCGCGTCTATTGTAACAGCTTGGGAGGAAGCGGCAAAAAAGCCGGGGTTCAGGGGTGCAGGCGGCGCTGAGGCAGGCGACCCAACAGGCGCAACAGTAACCAGACAAAGAGTGTGACTCCCACACTAATCAACACGCTGCGCCGGTTTTGTTGCAGCCAGAGATTGGCGACAGTCAACTGGCGTTCGACCACATGTTGAGTCAGGCTTTTATCCAGTAGCGGGCGCACAGCCTGATAATGCACGGACTCGACCCAGCCGGCATAATCACCCGCCTGTCCGGCCGGGTGCCCGGCCGGCATGGCCAGCAGGGCCTCTGTGACGGCGCCGCGCAGTGGCGCCGGCGTGTCCGGCAGGGCGCCCAGCGGCCACTGGGGATACAGCGCACCACTGTAGCGGAACGGGAAACCCGGCATCTCGTTCCCCTCAAGAATCCGTACGGCCTGAGGCGTGATGCGCCCCTGACGCAAAAAGCGGTCAAAATCGCGGGCGGCCATGGCGCCGGCGGGGTAGTCGCCGGCCATGACGCCCCGCAACACGCCTTCCGCGTTGCCGGCAAAATCCACCCGGGAGAAGGCCCTGGCCGGATCCCGTTGCCGACGTAGCAGTTCCAGCTGCACCAGTTGCCAGGCGTTGTAATCCTGTTCATCCGTGCAGATGAACGGCGTTTGGGTGAAATCAGCGAGGCTGTTGAGTTGGTCATTATCCGCCCGGGTGAAGATGACGGTGGCGGCATGGGTGTGGATTTGCCCCTGATCTCGCTGTGCACGGGATACGAGCCGAACCAGTCCGACCTGTTGCTCCAGGCGGACGTATGAGGCGGGGTGGGTCAGGACCAGATCAAACTTGCCGCGTCGCGCATCCTGTTCCAGCTCGGCCAGCTCCTGGTAGGGCAACATCTGAAAGCGCTTTTCGGGGATGCGGGATTGTAGATACTCGGCCGTGGGTTGCCAGCGATGTATCCCGGTTTTGAAACCGTCCGGACTGAATACGCCGATCTTGATGACGCCGGCGGCCATCGCCGACTGGCCCGGCAGAAACAGAATCAGCAAGGTAATGGCATGAGATACTCGCATGCCTGTGATTATAGAAACTCCGGCGGTAGAAGCGGGCAACCGTCCCGGGAACTGTGACTGCCGTCACCCAGATAATTGGCAACCGGTTGCAAGTTCTGGAGGTTGACTGAAAGCGTTTAGAATTCGAAAGCAGGTTTGTGACCCGGTTCCGGTTACAGCCGATATGGCGATACGGGTATCGCGTTATGCAGGCAACCGTTGTTCGGCCGTATTTTCCAACCCGTGGAGTGTCTGCTCCAGCGCCTGTTGCAGGGGTTCCAGTTCGGTCATGCCGAGCTGGCGTTCGACATAACGAGGCTCGCCCACCGCGATGACAATGCGGGAAAAGGGCTTGGGAATGATAAAACGATCCCAGGAGGCCAGTTGCCAGTACCGGCTGGCTGCCCAGGAGATTGGCAGGATGGGGGCACCGCTCATCTGTGAGAGCATGAGCGCGCCGGGTTTGAACTTGTGAATCGGGCCGGTGGGTCCGTCGGAGGTGTTGACCGGGGAGATGCCTTCTTTGGTGATCAACTCATACAGCTCTTTCATGGCCCGGGCACCGGTGCGGTTGCTGGAGCCACGAATCGCCCGCAATCCCCAGGATTCGGCAATTCTGGCGGGGACTTCACCGTCACGCGAGGGGCTGATGAGAAAACCGACCTTGAGGCCGCGTTGGCGCAGTTGCAGCATGTACCAGATGCCGAAAATATGGTGCTGATGCCAGTAACAGGGAATCACCGGCTTGCCGTTGGCCAGAATCTGCTCGGCATGTTCCTCCCCAATCACCGCCTTGACCCGGCAGGTGAGCCACAACACATTCATCAGGCCCTTGAGCAAGGGTTTGGCAAACAGATACAGCAGACGGCGGCGTAGTTTCATAACGGCTTATAGTGACAGGCGGATGCCGGCCAGTATAACGGTTTGGGGTACGACAACGCCATTGTGGCAGTTCAGTTCGCAAACAACACCAGAACGCGCAAATATAAATTAACCTGCGTAAACCGGAAGCCGGCTCTCGTATGTTCTACTGTTTTGAGCAAAACAGTTATTTGCGGCTATTTGCCTGCCTTTGGTGTTCATGTGCGGACTTGATCCGAATCGATCTGTTCGATTTCGAGCCGGGTTGACGACAGATCGGTGGCGATGTGACCGACGTAACCGTCGGCCAGAGACAGCGGGGTCAGGTACCAGGTTTTATCCGCGAAGTGGGCCTTGCCGTCGTGCAGTTCGACCTCGCGCAGCCGGGCGATGCCTTCCTGGCCATGGGCCTTGACCACGGCCTCTTTTTGTGTCCAGAAATCAAAAAACCGGTTCGGATCTGTCTCGCACTGGCGTGCCTGTGCCGGGGTCAGATATTTATGGATGACATCGCTTTTCAGTGGCCGAAACTGTTCCACATCGATGCCGATGCGCCCGTTACGCAGCGCCGCGGCGCAGACCAGTTGACCCGAATGGCTGATATTGAAATCGGCGGGGAAGGCGGAGCCGGATTTGTGGGGACTGGCGAAGTCGACCGCCTCGAGGCTGAAATCGGCAAAACCGAGGTCACGCATGGCCTGTTCCACCAGTCGCCAGCCAGCGGCTGACTGGACCCGGTTGGCGTGATGGCGGTGTTTGCCAATCTGGTCACGTTTACGGGCGGGAAGTTGAGCCAGCCACCGCTCCAGCGTCGCCGGGCTGATTTTCTCCGGATCGATATTCATATATAGTAGGCGGACTTCAGACTGGCTCATAATCAACCCGTATCACGATTTTCCAACATTCAGGCAAGCGAATGACGGCGACAGCACAGGGTTCAAAAAAATTGCCGCCCGGCCCGGCCCAGCCCTGCGATCTCAATACCACACCGGAATCCTTTGACATTATCGCCGGGCTGATTGCCAAGTATGGCGATATCTGCCGGTTGACGTCCAGTGGCCGCAAGAGTGATGCCTATCTGGTCAATCATCCCGATTACCTCAAGCACATTCTGGTCAAGAATCATCAGAATTATACCAAAGGCGTGGGTTTCGATCGGGTCAAGATGTTGCTGGGCAACGGGATTATTGTCAGTGACGGTCCATTCTGGCGTCGCCAGCGCCGAATGATCCAGCCGGCTTTCAGTCGCAAGGTAATCGCCGAGCTCTCCGATCAGATCAAACGTTGTAACCTGGAACGGCTCGACAGCTGGGAGGCGAAGACCGATCGTGGCGAACCGATCAATATCACCAGTGAGGCCAGTGAGCTGGCATTGCAGATCGTTTTGCGATCCCTGTTCAGCGAGGACCTGGATCGGATCATCGCCGAGCAGGGCAGTAATCCGTTCTCGATCCTCACCGAGGAGATGACCCGGGATATGCAGCTGGTGATCAAGTTCCGGGCCCTGAGCAAAATCATTCTGGAAGTGATCGAACGGCGTCGGCGCGAGCAGCCCGAGCGGGTCGATTTTCTGGCCATGTTCATGGACTCGCGGGACAAGGAAACCGACGAGGCCATGAGCGACAGAGAATTGCTGGACGAGATCATGACCATGATCATTGCCGGGCACGAGACCAGTGCGATTACTCTCAACTGGGTCTGGTACTTCCTGGCCAGCTATCCCGAGGTCGAGCGCAAGCTGCATGCCGAGGTCGACGGGGCCGATTACGCGCAGATTCCCGGTTTTGATGATCTGGAACAGCTGCCCTACGTCAAGCAGGTGGTCGAAGAGGCGTTGCGCTATTATCCGCCGGTCTGGCTTTACACTCGCCGGGCCATCGAGGACGATCAGCTCGGCGACTATTTTGTGCCGGCCGGCACGGATATCTTTATTACACCCTATTTCCTGCATCGCCATCCCCGCTACTGGCCGCAGCCGGAAAAATTCGACCCGGAACGTTTTGCCGAGGAGAATATTCGCGAGCAGCACAAGCAGGCTTATATTCCCTTCTCTGCCGGGCCGCGGCGCTGCATCGGGGATTTTTTTGCCACCGTCGAGATGCAGATACACTTCGGGCTGATGGCGCGAAAATTCCGCGTGCAGCTACTGGACGACAGCCCGCTTGAACTGGAGCCGGCGGTGAATCTGCGTAACAAGCAGCCCATTTATTTGCAACTGATACGTCGTTGAAACAACCCCATGCTGAATTATCAAACGCTTAACGAAGCCTTGATCGGCAATGCTTCCGATCAGCGCACTGTTACCTATATCGAGGGCCGGGACAGCGAACAGGTCATTAGCTATCGCCAATTGCACGAACAGGCCCTGCGAATGCTGGGTCGACTGCAGACGGCGGGCTTAAAAGCCGGTGATGAGCTGATCATCCTGACCCGCAGTAACCCCGATTTCATCGACGCCTTCTGGGGCGCCGTGCTCGGCGGCATTGTGCCGGTGCCGGTGGCTGTCGGGATCAGTGACGAGCACCGCTCCAAGCTCTACAAGATATTCAACAAACTGGAGCGGCCCTGGCTATTTACCGATGCGGACAATCTCGAACGTCTGAAGAAGTTTGCCGAGGCGCACGAGATGGCTTCCGACTACGCATTTGTTGAACAGCGGACCCTGTTGCAGGATCAACTCGATCAGCCTCATGAGGCAGGCCAACCCCATACGCCGCAACCGGAGGATGTGGCGTTTATCCAGTTTTCCTCTGGTTCCACCAGCGATCCCAAGGGCGTGGTGCTGACCCATCGCAATATTCTGACCAACCTCAATGCGATCGCCGAAGGGGCCGGTTATACCGATACCGATATCAGCCTGAGCTGGATGCCCCTGACCCACGATATGGGACTGATTGGCTTTCATCTAAACATGGTCGCCTGCAACATGAGCCAGTGCCTGATTCCCACCGATCTGTTCAGCCGCCGACCGTTGATCTGGTGGCAAAAAGCCAGCGAGAAAAAGGCCACCGTGCTCTGCTCGCCCAATTTCGGCTACAAGCATTTTCTCAAGTCGCTGGGTGACAAACAGCTCGAGAATGTGGATTTATCTCATGTGCGGGTACTGTACAACGGTGCCGAGCCGATTTCCGTCACGCTGATCGAACAGTTTCTGGAAGTGATGCAGGATTACGGCCTCCGGCGTGAGGTCATGTTTACCGTCTACGGCCTGGCCGAGGCGACGCTGGCGGTGGCGTTCCCGTCTCAAGGGGAGATGTACCGCGCTGTGCATCTGGATCGGCACAAGCTGCGGCTCGATGATCAGGTCACCTTTGTCGATACAACCCATCCCGATGCGGTCAGTTTTGCCATCGAAGGGCCGCCGGTGCGGGATATGCAGATCAAAATCACCGACGAGCGCAACGGGACGTTACCCGAAAATCATATTGGGGATGTCCAGATCAAGGGGCCCAGTGTCACCGCCGGTTACTATCGCAACGAGGCGGCCAATCATGTGGCCCTGACCGGCGATGGCTGGCTGAATACCGGCGATCAGGGGTTTCTTACCGAGAATAACGAACTGGTGATCACCGGGCGCACCAAGGAGATCATCTTTGCCAATGGCCTGAATTACTATCCCCACGATCTCGAGAACATCGCCCTGCAGTGCGAGCAACTGGAACTGGGCAAGGTCGTCGCCTACGGTGTGCGCCAGCCGGATGAGCAGGAAGACGAACTGTTAATCTTTATTCTGTATCGCGGCGACCTCGCCGGGTTCCTGCCCCTGGCAAGGGAAGTGACCCATATTATCAACGAGCAGACCGGGCTGGATATTGCGCATGTTATCCCGGTCAAACGCATACCCAAAACCACCAGCGGCAAACTGCAACGCCGGTTGCTGGGTGACGACTATCTCAAGGGGGAATACGACAGCGTGCTGCAGGCGTTGCAGCAGCAGGATAATGCCCTCCACGCCGGTGAGGATGACGATCTGAATCCCACTGAGCGTGAAATAAAAACGATTTGCGACGAGGTGCTGACCGACAAGCCGCTGCACCTGCACGATAACTTCTTCGATGTCGGCATCAGCTCGCTGGCCCTGGCCGAGATTCATCAGCGTATCGACGACAAACATCCCGGGCTGATCGACGTGGTGGATCTGTTCGAATACCAGACCATCGCCGAGCTTGCGGCATTCATGGACCAGAAACGAGCGGGCTAGACGCTTCCCCGTCCCGGACAGCACCCCGGCGGACGCCGAAATGATCGATGCCTCTGGCGGCATCACTTCTATACTAAGGCGACTGATCCCGGCGCCAGCTATCGGCCTGGGTCCGGATCAGGTCGCTCAATAACTGCGCCGCCGGCCCGGGGTGTTCCTGGCCGAAGGCCAGATACAGATGGGTGCGGTAGATCTGGCCGCTGGCCAGCGGCAGAGGCAGTAACTGGCCATTTTCCAGTTCGGCCTGAATCCGATGGCGGGGCAACCAGCCGTAACCCAGTCCGTGGCGAATCGTGGTGACTGCGGTGTCGATACTGCTGACGGTCCAGCGGTGTTCGGCCCCCAGCCAGCCAAAGTCGCGCGGCGCCTGCTGGCCGGAGTCCTTTACCACCACCTGCATCTCCTTTTCCAGATCGGCCATTTTCAGCTGGCGGCCGAGCCCGTGCAGGGGATGCCCGGGATGGGCGACGGCCACAAATTCAATTTCCAGCAGCGGATCGGCCAGACTGGCCGACGGCAGCTCGGCCCCGATGATCAGATCCGCGTGATCCTGCTCCAGCGCTTCCAGCGCGCCGGAGAGCACCACTTCCTCCAGCAGCACCCGGGTGCCGCGATCCTGTGGGGCAAAGGCGTGCAGGGCATTGAGTAACCGATAAATTTAAGCCAATATTTGAACTTTTTTTATCGGTTAATTTGGGGCTATGTTTCTCGCACTGGATAACTCAACGTGTAAGGAGAACAACATGAACCAATATCAGACGCTGGCCGGGCGGATACTGCTGGCGCATTTTTACTGGCGGGTATCAGCAAGATCACCGGCTACGCCGGGACCCAGGGCTACATGGAATCGATGGGCGTGCCGGGCATGTTGCTGCCCCTGGTCATTCTGCTGGAAATCGGCGGGGCCCTGGCCCTGATCGTCGGCTGGAAGACTCGCTGGGCCGCCTGGGCGCTGGCGGCGATTATTTTCCACAGTAACTTTGCCGATCAAATGCAGTCGGTTCTGTTTATGAAGAACCTGGCCATGGCCGGCGGCCTGCTGATACTGGCAGCACACGGTCCCGGTGTACTGAGTCTGGGCAAAAAGTAGGTCCGGCCGAGAGGTCCGCGAAGCGACGTAAACAGGATTTTGCCGTTCCTATCCAGTTGGTTGATTCGCGGATTATTTAGCGATCTGCGGCCATGCCACACTTGCTATCAAACACAATCAAAGAGGGAGATAACCGTGAGCCTGATGATAAACGGCCAGTTACACGAGGACTGGCTCGATGCCGAAACCGAAGACGGCGAATTTGTGCGCCAGGACTCGCAGTTTCGCCACTGGGTGACGCCCGACGGTTCCCCCGGTCCCGGTGGCGAGGGGGGCTTCAAGGCCGAACCGGGGCGTTATCATTTGTATGTTTCCTATGCCTGCCCCTGGGCCCACCGGACACTGATTTTCCGCAAGCTGAAAAAACTGGAGACGATGATCAGCGTCTCGGTGGTCCACCCGCACATGGGACCGAAGGGTTGGGACTTTCGCGATTATCCCGGTGCCACCGGCGACACGCTGTATGGGTATGAGTACATGCACCAGCTGTACACCCGGGCTGATCCGCACTATAGCGGCATCGTGACCGTGCCGGCATTGTGGGACAAGCAGCGCGAAACCCTGGTGAATAACGAGTCGGCGGAAATCATTCGCATGTTGAACAGTGCGTTTGATACGTGGGCGGAAGACAGCGTGGATATGTATCCCGCACCTTTGCGCGAGGCGATTGATAACATCAACGAGATGGTCTATGAATCGGTCAACAACGGAGTCTATCGCACCGGCTTTGCCAGCACTCAGGAAGCCTACGAAAAAAACTTCAACTGTCTGTTTGCCGCGCTGGATGAGCTGGAGCAACGGCTGTCGAAACAGCGTTATCTTCTCGGCAGCCAACTGACCGAGGCCGACTGGCGCCTGTTCCCCACCCTGTTACGTTTTGATCCGGTCTATGTGGGCCATTTCAAGTGCAATAAACAGCGCATTGTCGATTACCCAAATCTGTCCAACTATCTGCTCGAGTTGTATCAGATGCCGGGTATTGCCGACACGACCGATTTCGAGCATATCAAGCAACACTATTATTATAGTCATGTGGAACTGAATCCGACCCGTATCGTTCCCAAAGGGCCGGTGCAGGATTTATTATAGCCACACAATCGTGGAGAACTGACATGAGTGCGCAATCCCTGTTTGTGACTGATGCCTTGTTGATGCAGGAAGGCGATGGCGCCGAGGTGCAGCGGCTGTTTCCCATTCCGCGGCGCATGATGAACTACGACCCGTTCGTCTTATGGGATCATTTTACCATCGAGCCGGGCAATGGCTTCCCGACCCATCCCCATCGCGGTTTCGAGGCGATCACCTACATGTTCAGTGGCAGTATGCAGCACAAGGACAATCTGGGTAATGAGTCGACAGTAACGGGTGGCGGCGCGCAGCGGTTTACTGCCGGACGCGGCATCGAACATTTGGAAATGCCGGCGGCAGAGGGACAGAGTAGCGGGATCCAGTTATGGATTAATTTGCCGCAAAATCTCAAGCAGATCGATCCCGATTATCAACAGGTCGACGAGGATCAGGTGCCGGTGCTGCAAAAAGACGATGCCCGGGTGCGGGTGATCGTCGGCGAATCATCACCAATGAAACTCTCAACCGACATACGCTATTACGATATCAGCCAGTCGGGCGGCGGGATTTACACCGAAAGTGTTCCACCGGGTTTTCGTGGATTGTTGTACCTGATGCAGGGTGCCGTTGAGGTCAATGGCCATGGCCTGAACCCGGGACAGGCCCTATTTTTTGAGGCCCAGAAGGACCTGGCGGTCAAAGGGCGGGGGACGAGCCGTTTCATGCTGGTCATGGGCCGGCCTCATGGCGAGCCGATTCGTCAATGGGGGCCATTCGTCGATTGATGGCGCTATTGAGCAGCCGTCTGCTTGCTTTCCTGTAGTTCCGGCAGTTGCAAGCTGAACGTGTCACCCAGAGCGCGGCGGATCTGGTTAATCGTGACATGATTGGCTTCAGTAGCGTCTTCCCATTGACTGCAAATCAACCGATAAACATCCGGTTGTCGCTCGGAGCGCAGAAACATTTCCGTCGCGGTGTTGATCGGACTGGGATCGCTGCCGTTGATGTGTACGCCAATACCTGCAGAAATCCGTGAAGAAGCCAGTTGCACCGGCTGCATGGCATAATCGTCCCAGCGTACGACCTTATGGATGAGGAACGTATCCGGCTCTACGGTTTTTTCGCTATCAAGCATCTGCCAGGTTTCGAATTTGCAATGGGGATAATACCGGTTCAGACTGTTGGCTGGCATCTGTTTCCCATCCTGAAACCAGAGACTGACAGTGTTTGGTGCAATACGCAGAGGCTGGTGGAGTATCAGCGTCGATTGGATGGGTACCGGAGTTAATGGTGAGTCGGGCGAGAAGGGTGGGGCCTGGCACGATGTACCAAGGCACAGGGGAATAATGACAGAGAAAAACTTATACATAAGACACCCCCGGATGGGTGTTTGACTAAGGGAAAACCCGTAGATGCAAGTTAAAATCATAGCACTTTTTCAAAAGCGCGCAGCTGACATCTCAATTCGTTAGATGCCATAATTAATCGAACTGTTTACGAAATTGCTCTAAGTTATTGTGTAGAGGGAGAATCGCTGTCTGGAAGATTCTACAGACGGGGGGTGGGTGGCAGGAACTGCTTGCACCTGAAGGAGTGATGGGATAATTTCGAAAGGAATTGTTTGGCGCAACTGACTGCACTTATCCCCCACATTTCTGTCTTGCCATGGGTAACGGCAAATGGCAGGTCAATGATGCCGAGTAATTGTTTGGATAGTGATAAAAAGATATTGGATATATAAGGAAAGGTGATGTCAGCACCTGATAACAAGGCGGTCTCTGATACTCTGGGTAGCACTCAGGGTACTGGCCAAAAAGTGCCTCTCTCCTCCAATTCAATCGCACGTATTCTGAACCTGCTGGATGATCTGAAGTCTTCCGCTGCCGGGATGGTGCTCTATCAGTATGTTGAGCGTATGCTGTTAGAAATGGATCAGGAACATGGGGAGCGGGACAAGGTCTTGCGTTTCTGGTTACGTTCATTAATGGATGTCTATGCCAAACATCTGGATCCAGGTAGCTCCATGCATGTGCATGTCAAGTTGCTGCAGAAACAGTTGCAAATGCCGCATACCAGTCATGAGCTTCAAGAGCTTCAAAGGCATATGGACTTGTATGCCATGCACATTGCGCGCATGGAGTTAATCGATGAAGCTGTATTGCGCCGGGCACTGGAGCCGATATTTTCATATTACAGTGATGACATTTGTCCAGAGACGACAGAAAACGAGAAAAGTTCTCAGAAGGAGAGCGAGAATTCCGCCTCGGGAGATGAAACTCAACGGGAACTAATCCAGAGTCTGATCGAGGAGCTTCTGCCGCATAATGATCAGGACACGGAACAGAAGCTGGCTTCCAAGTATCGGCAATATCTTAACAGTCAGCATCGCGAGGCGGAAAAGGTACAGGCCAAATTGATGCAGCACATCCAGGACACCATCGATGAAAACAAACAGTTCGGTGATATGCTGGAAAATGTCAAACTGGGTCTGGTCGAAGCCGAAGAAATTGATGATATCAACCTATTGCGCCAGAGTCTGATGGAAGATGTCGAAAAACTTGGCGGGGCCTATCGGGGTTTGCTTGGCAAGCTGGACGACGCCAAAAGTTACCTCAAAATGATCGAGACGGACAGCCAGAATCTGAGCGAGGAACTGGCCAGAGTGCGTCTGCTAAGCATGACCGATGAACTCACCGATTTACCCAACAGACGTGCCCTGATGCGACGTCTTGAAGACGAGATGAGCCGTTCCCAGCGTTACGGATTTCAATTGGGTCTGGCCTTGCTGGATCTCGATTCATTCAAAGATATTAATGATGAACATGGCCATGCAGTCGGTGATGCGGTATTGACCTGTTATGCCGAACAGATATTATCGACATTCCGCCATCATGACATGGTCGCGCGTTACGGCGGGGAAGAGTTTGCTGTAATTTTACCAAATACCGATCTCAAGGGTGCGTTGTCCGCGTTGCACAAAGTACAAAGAGAGGCGAAATCCACAATATGTCATTACGGTGAAGTTGAGGTGCCGGCACCGACATTCTCCGCCGGAGTGGCCATGTTGCATGAATCAGATGACGTGGAGTCATTAATGAAACGGGCCGATGACGCTATGTATGAAGCCAAGCGCCTTGGCCGTAACCAGATCGTGCTGGATCGACAGGATCAACTCCGGGCGCATGACGCGGGCAGTACTTCAATCAGCGATACTAACTGACGAACAGAGCAGGCTGTCTTTAAGACAGCAGTTTTAGTGTACCGGAAGTTTTTCCCGTACGGCCTCTCGATCGAACCACCAGTCATCCTGTACCAGCACATCAATGACCATCGACAGACGTGGTAGAAATGCCTTCGGGTCCTCAAGCTCCAGCTTCTTGAGCCACATATCCATTTGTTCTTGCGTTTCCACGTCACTGTGCCGTTTGGCGACATCAGCCAGTATTTTCGATGTCAGAAAGGTCAGGCTTTCGTGCTTGTCTTCGGGCGAACGCAGATCGGCAATATAATGCGAGGTTATGGCGGCCACGGCGGCGCCGTCCGCGTCAGCCGGTGTTTCATCGATAATATGGTTCAGCATGGTGATAGTGGTTTGCGGCATAATCGGAAAAGTAACCGCCAGCCAGACGCCCTGGCCCAGCGCGGATAGCGATGCCGGCTGCTCGCACTGAAACAGGACATTATAAGTTTCCACTGCATCTTGCCACGCTTCCTGGTTCAGGAAGGTGTCAATAATATCCCGGCCCTCCTGCCAGGCTTCTTCCTTGCGTTCCAGCGCCAGTAACAGTTCGGCGACATCCAGTCGTGCGCGTGCGCGATCCAGCGTCGAGGCGTCTTTGGACAATTCAGCCACACGCTGTTGATGCATCTGGAGCTGCTCCTCCAGTGACATCTCGGAATGAGCAGCCTGGGCCTTGTTGCCGAACATGGCCTCATCAATTTCAAAGTCGCTCATCACTAACTCCCGTGCAATCGTTGTGTGTATATGTCATATTAGGGGCGATATTATAGTGGCTATCAGCTCGATTTTACAGGTACCTGGTACAAGCCTGGATATTTGATCAGGTTGCCGTGCAATCAGACTATAACCCGTAATAAGGAAGGGAATTGACATGCAGGATTATTTGCCCATGATCAGTCGACTGCTTGTGGCATTAGTTGTCGGCAGTATTATCGGATTGGAGAGGGCCTTTCACGGGCGGCCCGCCGGGCTGCGCACGCATGCGCTGGTGTCCACGTCTTCCTGTTTGTTGATGTTATTAACCGTCTATCAATGGGATTTGCTGGCCGGGGTGCCGGTGGAAACCATTCGGGTGGATCCCACTCGCATGGCCCAGGGGATCATGACCGGCATCGGCTTTCTGGGTGCCGGGGTGATAATGAAGGAAAAGCTGGCTGTCCGTGGTCTGACCACGGCGGCTTCTATCTGGATGACCGCCGCCATCGGCATTATGGTCGGTATGGGGTTCTATAGTGCGAGTCTGCTGACCACTCTGATTGCATTGATCGTTCTGGGTTTGTTTGGCTGGAGTGAAAGAGTCATGCCGAACCGGCATTTTGCCAGCTTGTCGATTCGGTATAACCGTGATGAAGGACTGTCGCGCACACGATTGATTGAGATACTCAAGGAACACAATATTACCTGTGCCAATATGAGCTATCACATGTATGAAAAAGACAGGATGGGTGAGTACAAGCTGACCATGTTTACACTCAATCCCGAAAACTTTCACACCTTGTCCGAGACCCTGCAACAAACCGGCCTGGTGCGGGAGTTTAACCTGTTTCCCTCTGGTGGCTGATGGTTGGGTTTGTCCGCGCGGACGATCAAGGTTTCGAGGTTTAGCTATAAACCGTTATTGGTGAGCAGGCTTTACAACAAGGAATGTTGAATCAGCCGGCGTAGTGTTGTTCGAGAATCTGTCGGGTGAAGTCGGTACGCAGATAAAAACCCCGCGGCAGGATCTGACAAAGATTGCCCTCACTGTCATGGGCTTCGGTCAGCACGCGTGAATGAGCAGCTTTGGGGCGGATTTGCAAATAGCGGCCATGACGGGCAGATAGCTCTTCCCAGCGGCCCAGACAAACAAGCTCCATCAACTCTTCCCAGTCATCCCGCAACATGGCTTCCTGGCCGGGGCTCGGCGACCAGAGCAGGGCGTTACCGATACAGCGTTGCGCCAGCGGCAGTCGGGGATCGGCTTCGATCGGTATCCACAACACCCGCTGCAATTTCTGGCGCAGCCAGGAGCGCTCCCAGCGCAGCTGGTGGGTCTCGTTCATGGGAACCGTGCAGACATAGGTGGATTCGCGCGGCAGGCCATTGGCGTTCAGGGGCAGGCTTTTAAGTTCCACGCCTAGCTGTTGAAAATCGGGTTCGGGCAGGGAGGCCGCACTGGCGCCCAGGGCCCGTTCCAGTAACTGGCCAACCCAGCCTTTGGCATGGCGTTGATTGGCGGGTACCGGCTCGCCCAGCTGTTCGGCCAGTTCGGCAAACCGCTGGCCGGCGATCTCGCGCGCACGTTCCAGCAGCGCCTGCTCACTGTGCGGTGGTGTAATGTAAGCGGAGCGTGACATGCTCGCTATTGTAAATCCTCGGATCCGTTTCAACCAGGTATTACTGGGTGGTGAAGCTGACTTTGCGGTACTGATCTTTTACACAAGTGATAGTATCGCGACTCTCCAATGTGCATTCCAGTTTATGAGGAGCGCTCTTTTGGCCGGGCTGGATGCCTCCGCTGGTTGATGTCCGGGATTCCTCTTCTCCATACACTTCTATTTGGGTGCTTTCCTGTTGTTCAACTTCCAGTACGTTGTTCACATAAGATATATGAAATTGTTTCCCGTTGAAGTTCGACAGGGTGGCCTCGGTATTGTAGGTGATAATTTGCGCGCCGGTACTGCGTTCCTGGGGAGTTGAAATACATTTTATAATTTTACCTTGTTTACGACACCGGCTGATGTTGGAGGGGAGGTAACCGGAGTAGCGACCGCTGCGTTGCCAGTTACCCTTTAAAATCGCAGCAGTTATGTCCTGTTGCGGTTGCCGTTTGCTAACCGCTGCGCTACGGCGCTTATTCTGACCGATCAGGGCTGACAGTTCCTCGACCTTGCCTTGTGCCGGATAGTAACCCCCGTTGGCGGCCTGGCGATATAAACGAATTGCCTGTTTGAGATCCTTGTCGAATCCCATGCCCAGTTCATGCATGTTGGCGAGCTGATACCGGGCGCTGGCAATATCCTGTTCAGCGGCCTTGCTCAGCAGTTTGATCGCCTTGTTCAGATTGCGATCAACACCGTTTCCTTCGACATACAGGATACCGAGCCGGGCCATGGAAAGCGCGTGATTGGCCTCGGCGGCTTTGCCATACCATTCGGCGGCCTTTTGGATATTACGCCCGGTTCCCCGGCCCCGCTCATATTTGAGTCCCACTTCGTACATGGCCTGGAGCTTGCCTTTCTCGGCTTCTTTCAACACCTCCTTGAAGCGTTTGACCTGTAACCAGTCCGAACTGTTGGCCAGGGCGGGTTGCGGGGTCATCAGGGAGAAACCGAGCAGACTCAGGGACAGCAGCCGCATGATTAATGAACGACGCATGGATCACCTCCTCTTGGTGTGATGGTGCTCTATGCACAGTCGGCAGATAACCCCACGATTTTAGTATTTTATTCAAATGGGCCAGATAACCATCCGTAAACAGCGTATGGACGGGCACTCGGTAATCAGGGTCAGGCCGTTTCACGTTGCCAATGGCCTGATTTACCGCCCTTTTTCTCCAGCAGGCAAATGTTCTGCATGTGCATGCCGCGATCCACCGCCTTGCACATGTCGTAGATGGTCAGCAGCGCAATCTGGGTGGCGGTGAGGGCTTCCATCTCCACACCGGTCTGCCCCCGGGTTTCGACAATACTGCGACAGCGCACGCAGTTGCGCGCTGGATCGGGAGTCAGCTCCACTTCCACATGGGTTAGCATCAGCGGATGACACAGGGGTATCAGATCGGCGGTGCGTTTGGCGGCCATGATGCCGGCGATGCGCGCGATACCCAGTACATCGCCTTTTTGATGGCCGCCCTCGATAATCAGTTGCAGGGTGTCAGGCTGCATGTGGATCTCGCCGCCGGCCACCGCCTCGCGCAGGGTGACGGACTTTTCGCCCACATCGACCATGTGGGCCTTGCCGTCCTGATTGAAATGGGTCAGTTTGCTCATAAATAGTAGAGTCTATCAGGTTGGGAGTGTGTCAAAATCCATGATAGGCTGCTTGCCCCGTTTGGGCAATCCCGCCCGCAATCCGGTACAGGAATGATGACGATCGAGGTGAAATTCTTTGCCAGCCTGCGCGAGCAGCTGGGCCGTGACGAGGCCAGCCTGGCGGCCACCAAATCGATGAGCGTGGCGGAGGTCTGGTCACAGGCGACCGACAATGCTGATATGCCGGCCAACGTGCTGATGGCGTTGAACATGGCGTATGTGACTGCCGAAACAACGGTCAATGATGGCGATGAAGTGGCTTTTTTTCCGCCGGTGACCGGAGGCTGACGATGCACAGTGAAATTCGCGAGCAACCTTTCGAGCCTTATGCCGAGCTGCTCAAATATCAGCAGGCCATGCAGGCCGCCGGGCGTTACGGGGCGACCGCAGTGTTTGTCGGCAGCATGCGGGATATTAACGAAGATGAGACCGTTACGGCCATGGAGCTGGAACACTATCCCGGCATGACCGAAACGTACCTGCACACCCTCGGCGTACAGGCCGCCGCCCACTGGGATTTGATCGACAGTCTGATTCTCCACCGCGTCGGTCGGGTCAAGCCCGATGACGCCATCGTCCTGGTCGCAGTCTGGTCCGCGCACCGCAAGGACGCCTTTGAAGCCAGCCGTTATCTGATGGAAGAGCTTAAATCCAGCGCCCCGTTCTGGAAAAAAGAACAGACCCCCGAGGGTGAACGCTGGGTCGAAAACAACACCGCCGGGTATTAAACCCCACCAACTCCTTTGATGGTTCTTTTCTCGCTTTCTGGAAATTAACGCGGAGTTCGCAGAGGCGCAGAGACGCAGAGGAAACAAGCAATTTTATTATTTAACCCTCCGCGTCTCTGCGCCTCCGCGTCCTCCGCGTTTTTAAACAGAGCCTGAATAGAATCCGCGTTGGTGGGACTAGTCGTGCGGGGTGACGGAGGCTTTGTTGACTTTGAGGCTTTCGTCCACCGGGACCGGCAGGATTTCGAATTCCAGATTGTCGAGATCGCCCATGGCGTAGGTGGGTTCGGCGCCGATGCCGCCGACGGTGCCGGGATTGATGTACAGGGTATGACCCTGGCGGATGTTGACGATCGGTTCGATCAGGGCGCGATGGTCGTGGCCGCAGCAGACGAGGTCCCATTCGCCGGTGGTGGCCATGGCCCGGGCGTAGTGCGGATAGTGAACAATAAAGATTTTTCGTCCGGCCAGTTCGAGGCCGGCGTCCTGGCCGTGATAGTGGATCACGCTGTCGGGATCGTAAGAGAGCCGGGCCATGCTGTACATGTCGCCGGTGTTGTTGCCATGGATGACATGCACCGGCAGCCCCAGGGGATTGAGTATGCGCAGGGTGGTGGGGGCGACCACATCACCGCAATGCAGTACGGCCTCGGCGCCCCGCTGTTTGCCATCTTCCACCGCGGCCTTGAGCAGGAAACGGTTATCGTGACTGTCGGAGACAATACAGACTTTCATGGCAGAAGCGTTTTGCTAACGTTAATGGAGTAACGTTGGTTTATCAGAAGCAGGGTTTTTCCGGGGCATTGTTATAACGCTCAATGGAGTCCAGAATTTCCTGATGGGCGGCCTGTTTGTCACCCCAGCCATCGATCTTGACCCACTTGCCTTCTTCGAGATCCTTGTAATGTTCGAAAAAGTGGGCCATCTGATCCAGCAGCTGTTGCGGCATGTCCGTGGGGGAGTCGGCCTTGTCGTAGAGCTGGCATAGTTTGGTAATCGGCACGGCCAGCAACTTGGCATCGGGACCGGCTTCATCGGTCATTTTCAAAATACCGATGGGACGACAGCGCACCACCGAGCCGCTGATGAGGGGCATGGGGGTCACTACCAGAACATCGACCGGATCGCCGTCCTCGGACAGGGTATGGGGCACATAACCGTAGTTGCAGGGATAATGCATGGCGGTGTTCATGAAACGGTCCACGAACATGGCGCCGGTGTCCTTGTCCACTTCGTATTTGACCGGATCGCTGTGGGCCGGGATCTCGATAATGACGTTGATGTTCTCGGGAATATTCTTGCCGGAATCGACTCTGTCCAGATTCATTACTTAAGCCTCGAAATGGTATCTGATGGGCTGCCAGGGCCGCGAACGCGGAAGAATGTCCGGCGCGACGGGCAGCAAACGAGGAACATTCTACCAGCCCGGGGCCAAAACAGAAACGTCAGGTGATTGCCAGCCAGTCTCCCTTTGGGTAATGTGGAGAAGCCGTATCGCTGTACCCGTCAGAATCAATAACAACATTCAAAGGGGGAGATATGTCGCTCACACTGGTACCACCGATTATCGGGGCCTTTGGCCTGATGGCGGCCCTGTTGGTTTTCTATCGCATCAGTCGCCATCCGGCCGGCGATAGTCGCCTGCAGGAGATTGCGGGAGAAATCCATCGTGGTGCCATGGTATTTTTGCGTCGCGAATATCTGCAGTTGACCCTGTTTTCCGTGGTGGTGGCTGTACTCCTCTATGTCTATCTGGGCGTGGGGACTACCGTATCGTTCGTGGTCGGTGCCGTCTGTTCGGCCGGTGCCGGTTATATCGGTATGCAGGCGGCCACCTATGCCAATGTGCGCACCACCCACGCCGCCAACACATTTGGTGCCGGCCGGGCCCTGAGCGTGGCGTTTTCCGGCGGTGCGGTGATGGGGCTGACGGTGGCGGCGCTGGGACTGCTTGGACTGGGTGCGCTGTTTGTTGTTTACGGCGGCGATCCCCAGGGTTCTCACGTGATTCACGGTTTCGGCATGGGCGCCTCGTTGGTGGCCCTGTTTTCCCGTGTTGGCGGGGGTATCTTCACCAAATCGGCCGATGTGGGGGCGGATCTGGTGGGTAAGTTCGAGGCCGGTATTCCCGAGGATGATCCGCGCAATCCCGGGGTGATCGCCGACAACGTGGGCGATAACGTCGGTGATGTTGCTGGCATGGGCTCGGATATTTTCGAATCCTACTGCGGCGCGATGATCGCCACCCTGGCACTGGCGGCCGTCATGTCCGAGGCCGCCCTGGCCCGGCTGGGAACCCAGTCGACCCTGATGTTCCTGCCCCTGGCGTTAAGCAGTATGGGTCTGTTGTGTGTGTTGGTCGGCATTGCCGTGATGCGCCTGTACCAGAACCGGGGTGCTCAGCAGGCGATTCGTTATTCATTGCTCGGTACCGCCATGCTGTTTATGCTCGGCGCCTGGTTTGTCATCAGCGCGCTCGATGTGCATGTCGATGTCTGGTTCTGTGTCTTGCTGGGGGCCGGCGGCGGCATGGTGATTGGCCTGTCCACCGAGTATTACACTGCCGGCAAGCCGGTGCGGCACCTGGCCGAATCCTCCCAGACCGGGGCGGCCACCGTCATCATTACCGGCCTGGCGACCGGTTTTCGTTCGGTATTGTTCCCGGTGTTGAGTATCGCGGTGATTATTTTCCTTGCCAGTCATTGGGTCGGGCTCTACGGCGTGGGTATCGCGGCGGTGGGGATGCTGGCGACCGTCGGGATGACCATGGCCATCGATGCCTATGGGCCGGTGGCGGATAACGCCGGCGGCATCGCCGAGATGGCGGAGCTCGGCGAGGAGACCCGCGAGATTACCGATGCCCTGGATCGCGTCGGCAATACCACCGCGGCCATCGGCAAGGGGTTTGCTATCGGCGCCGCGGCGCTGGCTGCCCTGACCCTGATCACCGCGTTTATCCAGACGGTAGCCCATGATCGGCCCGATTTCAGCCTGCATCTGGGCCAGCCGGAGGTCCTGGTGGGGATGTTCATCGGCGGGATTTTCCCGTTTCTGGTGACCTCCATGACCCTGACCGCCGTGGGCGATGCGGCCTATACGATGATCCAGGAGATCCGGCGGCAGTTCCGCGAGATACCGGGATTGATGGACGGCACCGCCAAACCGGACACGGACCGCTGTATCACGATTGCCACCGACGCCGCTCTGCGCAAGATGTTACTGCCCGGCGGCATGGCGGTCGCCGCGCCACCCCTGGTCGGTTTTCTGATCGGCCCGGAGGCACTGGGCGGCATGCTCGGTGGCGCGCTGGTTACCGGTGTCTTGCTGGCGTTGATGATGTCCAACGCCGGCGGGGCCTGGGATAACGCCAAAAAGTATATCGAAGGCGGCGAACTTGGCGGCAAGGGTTCCGAGAATCACAAATCGGCCATCGTCGGCGATACGGTGGGCGATCCGTTCAAGGATACCTCCGGGCCCTCCATGAACATCCTGATCAATGTGCTGGCGATTGTCAGTCTGGTGATCGCGCCGCTGTTGAGTTAGCCGAGGTGAGCAAAATTGCGGCGGATTCACATTGACTTGAACAATGTCAGGGATTAGTTTTAATCAACATGTACACAGGCCCCCGGTCTGTTTAACAACAAGAATTTCAATGCAATCCTGATTCAGACAAATACAGCCAACGGAGTTAGATAACAATGAGAATCGTATTAATTGGTGCGCCGGGTGGCGGCAAAGGCACCCAGGCCAAACTGCTGGTAGAAAAATACGGGATTCCGCAGATTTCAACCGGCGATCTGCTACGCGAAGCCGTCTCCAAAGGAACCCCGCTCGGTATGCAGGCCAAGGCGGCGATGGATGCCGGCCAGCTGGTCTCCGACGATATCGTGCTGGGGATGATTCGCGATCGTCTCTCTCGTCCCGATACCGACAAGGGCTTTATTCTGGACGGCTTCCCGCGCAATACGGCCCAGGCCGAATCGCTCGATAAACTGCTCGGCGATATGGGCAAGCCGCTGCAGGTCAGTCTGCTGATCGATGTGGACAAGAATGTGCTGGTCAAGCGACTGACCGGGCGCCGTACCTGCAGCTCTTGCGGCCAGATGTATAACATCTATTTTTCCCCGCCGCGGATCGAGGGAGTTTGTGACAAGTGCGGCGGCAAGCTGACCCGGCGCGAGGACGACAACGAAGAGACCATCCGCCAGCGTCTGGATGTTTATGAGGAACAGACCGCGCCACTGATAGACTACTATCGTCGCCAGGGTAAATTGCGGACTGTTCAGGGCGTCGGCGAGATCAGCGACATATTCGCTGCCGTGGAGCGCATTTTGGCCAGCCTGCCTGGCACGGAAACCGCTGCCGCCACGCCGGCAGTCAAAAAAGCCGTCAGCAAGAAGAAGACGGCCAAGAAGAAGACCGCGGCGAAGAAGAAAACCGGCGGCAAGAAAAAGGCCACCAAGAAGAAAACCGTCAAGAAGAAGGCTACCAAGAAGAAGGCTACCAAGAAGAAGATAGCCAAGAAGAAGGCCGCCAAGAAGAAGGTCGCCAAGAAGAAGGCCGCCAAGAAGAAGGTCGCCAAGAAGAAGGCCGCCAAGAAGAAGGTCGCCAAGAAGAAGGTCGCCAAGAAGAAGGCTACCAAGAAGAAGGCCGCCAAGAAGAAGGCCGCCAAGAAGAAGGCCGCCAAGAAGAAGGCCGCCAAGAAGAAGGCCGCCAAGAAGAAGGTCGCCAAGAAGAAGGCCGCCAAGAAGAAGGCCGCCAAGAAGAAGGTAGCCAAGAAGAAGGCTACCAAGAAGAAGGCCGCCAAGAAGAAGGTGGCCAAGAAGAAGGCTACCAAGAAGAAGGCCGCCAAGAAGAAGGTGGCCAAGAAGAAGGCCAAGAAAAAGGCCGCCAAGAAGAAGGCGAAAAAGAAAGCCAAAAAGAAAGCCAAAAAGAAAAGTGCCAGAAAACGGCGCTAACCAATAAAGGAGACTGTAAATAATTCTGTGTAACTGCCCGCTTAGAACTGCTCCGGCATTCTGTCCGGGAATTCAATCATAAAGCGATTGAGCGCGTTCTTCCAATGGTGAATGGGCATGGTCCATTTTTTCGATGCCGCCTGGATGGCCAGGTAGACGACCTTGAGGGCGGATTCATCGTTAGGGAAAACCTTGCGATTTTTGACCGCCTTGCGGATCACGCTGTTCAGTGATTCGATGGCGTTGGTCGTGTAGATCACCCGACGGATGTCATCCGGATAGTCGAACAGGGTAATCAGGTTGGGCCAGTGTCGCCGCCAGCTGGCACTGATCGACGGGAACTGATCATCCCAGCGAGCCGCAAAGGCGTCGAGCTCCTGCTCGGCTTCGGCCACCGTCAGGGAGGTGTAGATCTTTTTCAAATCCGCGGCGACCGCCTTGCGCTGTTTCCAGGCCACGAACTTCAGCGAGTTGCGCACCATGTGGACGATACACAGCTGGATTTTTGTTTTGGGGTAGACGGTATTGATCGCCTCGGGGAAGCCGGTCAGACCGTCCACGGCGGCGATAAAGATATCCCGGACACCCCGCTGCTGGAGTTCGGTCAACACGGACAACCAGAACTTAGCCCCCTCGTTCTCATTGAGCCAGAGCCCCAGCAGTTCTTTCTGGCCGTCCAGGTTGATACCCAGCGCCAGATAGATGGCCTTGTTGCTGACCCGCTTGTCCTGGCGGATCTTGATGTGGATGCAGTCCAGATAGACGATGGGATAGATCTCGTCCAGCGGTCGGCACTGCCACTGCTGCACTTCCTCAATCACCTGCGCGGTGACCTGGGAGATGAGCGTAGGGGAAACCTCGACGCCGTAGAGCTCTAGTAGCATGGCAACGATATCGCGGGTACTCATGCCCCGACTGTAGAGCGCCAGGATTTTATCGTTGAACATCGGCAGACGCGTCTGCCCCTTGGGAATAATGAGCGGCTCAAACTCGCCGTTACGGTCTCGAGGCACATCGAGGGTCAGTGCGCCCTGTTCGCCTTTGAGGGTTTTGGCGCTATACCCGTTACGGCTGTTGCCGGTGTTGTGGCCGGCTGTGGCGTGCTTGGGATAGCCGAGATGGTCAGTCATCTCGCCTTCGAGCATGGCCTCAAAGGCTTTTTGCTGAAGCTGCTGGGTCAATGCGGCAAGCTGTTCTGGCGTTTTGACTGCCTTGACCAGTTCTTCAAGCTGCGGGTCGAGATCGGTTTTGGTTTTTGTTCTTCTGCTCATGTGTCTTCTCCTTTATTATCAAGGGTATGGGACTTTGAGCAGTTACACAATTTAATTTACAGTCTCCAATAAAGGGGGGCCCGGCCCCCCTTTATTGATCACGGCTCATTACTTGGTGCGCGCCTTGCTCATGGATAGTGGGAAGATACAGGCTTATTTGTGATAGCGGCGTCCCAGGATCTCGAGCAATATAACCAGTCGGCCGGACCACCATTCACGCAGACGTTGACGCCACGAGCGTATTTGCCACTCGGCCAGGGTGATTTCCCGGCATTGTGAAAAATCAGCTTCAAATAACTCTCTCACGTTCTGGCTGAATTCGTTGTCTTCAACTTCTTGATTGGCATCCAGATTCCAGCGCTGGTTCCAGCGATCCAGGTTGCTTGAGCCGATGGTGCACCAGTTATCACACAATCCGATCTTGGCGTGTACAAAGCGGGGCTGATATTCGAATATGCGTACCCCGTGACGTAATAACCGGTGATAGAAACCGCGCGCGGCATGGGAGACCCAGGGATGGTCGCTTACCGGGCCGGGCAGTAGCAACCGGACATCGACCCCGGATCTGGCGCGTTGAGTCAGTCCCCGGCGAACCTTGCGCGAAGGAATAAAATAGGGTGTCGTCAGCCAGATTCTTTTCTCGGCGTTGCGCATTCGTTTGATAAAGGTGCGTTTAATTTCTTGTCGATGTAATCCGGCGGAGATCACGACTCGGCCGGACTGACCGGGTTTGAAGTGCTGTTCGAGACAGTCAGGCAGTTCGGGCGAGCTGCCGCGGACCGATTGCCAGGTCGTGCAAAACTGCTGCATCCAGTCGACAACCACGGGGCCCTCGATTTGCAGCATCACCTCGTGCCAGGCATGTTCCGGGTTGTACGGCGGATCGAAAGCGTCACTCAATCCCGCACCGCCGGTAAAGGCGATGAGATTATCGACCAGAAGCAATTTACGGTGATCGCGACGCAGACTGCGATAAAACTGGCGATAGTTCAGGGGATTATAGAATGTCAGTTGAATGCCCCGGGCGAGCAGTCGCTCCCTGTCCAGTGGTTCAAGCTGTTGTGAACCGTAGTCATCCAGCAAAAGGTACACGGCCACGTCGCGCTGGCGAGCTGCGATCAGAGCGTCAATAAATCGGCGTGTGATATGGCCCGATTCGACCAGATAGAGTTCGAGCAGTATAAATTTTTCCGCCTGCCGGATGGCTTCCAACATGGCAGGGTAAAACCGGCTGCCGTCAACCAGCAGACTGAATCGACAATCAGTATGCCAGTTAAAACGGTAAGCTTTTTCACGGCGTAATGGCATAAGTCATCAATTGAGCAGATTGGCTGACTTTTACTGTAGACTCAAGTCGGGTGAGTGTTTATTACGGAAGGATAGATCGAATTCATCTGACACGCCACTGAGCGAGAATCAATACATGTTGAATTCTGTGATTTTGTCAATTGGTGTAGCTCGGGTACTGGCCGATTTGAGACTGTAAATTAAATTGTGTAACTGCTCAAAGTCCCATACCCTTGATAATAAAGGAGAAGACACATGAGCAGAAGAACAAAAACCAAAACCGATCTCGACCCGCAGCTTGAAGAACTGGTCAAGGCAGTCAAAACGCCAGAACAGCTTGCCGCATTGACCCAGCAGCTTCAGCAAAAAGCCTTTGAGGCCATGCTCGAAGGCGAGATGACTGACCATCTCGGCTATCCCAAGCACGCCACAGCCGGCCACAACACCGGCAACAGCCGTAACGGGTATAGCGCCAAAACCCTCAAAGGCGAACAGGGCGCACTGACCCTCGATGTGCCTCGAGACCGTAACGGCGAGTTTGAGCCGCTCATTATTCCCAAGGGGCAGACGCGTCTGCCGATGTTCAACGATAAAATCCTGGCGCTCTACAGTCGGGGCATGAGTACCCGCGATATCGTTGCCATGCTACTAGAGCTCTACGGCGTCGAGGTTTCCCCTACGCTCATCTCCCAGGTCACCGCGCAGGTGATTGAGGAAGTGCAGCAGTGGCAGTGCCGACCGCTGGACGAGATCTATCCCATCGTCTATCTGGACTGCATCCACATCAAGATCCGCCAGGACAAGCGGGTCAGCAACAAGGCCATCTATCTGGCGCTGGGTATCAACCTGGACGGCCAGAAAGAACTGCTGGGGCTCTGGCTCAATGAGAACGAGGGGGCTAAGTTCTGGTTGTCCGTGTTGACCGAACTCCAGCAGCGGGGTGTCCGGGATATCTTTATCGCCGCCGTGGACGGTCTGACCGGCTTCCCCGAGGCGATCAATACCGTCTACCCCAAAACAAAAATCCAGCTGTGTATCGTCCACATGGTGCGCAACTCGCTGAAGTTCGTGGCCTGGAAACAGCGCAAGGCGGTCGCCGCGGATTTGAAAAAGATCTACACCTCCCTGACGGTGGCCGAAGCCGAGCAGGAGCTCGACGCCTTTGCGGCTCGCTGGGATGATCAGTTCCCGTCGATCAGTGCCAGCTGGCGGCGACACTGGCCCAACCTGATTACCCTGTTCGACTATCCGGATGACATCCGTCGGGTGATCTACACGACCAACGCCATCGAATCACTGAACAGCGTGATCCGCAAGGCGGTCAAAAATCGCAAGGTTTTCCCTAACGATGAATCCGCCCTCAAGGTCGTCTACCTGGCCATCCAGGCGGCATCGAAAAAATGGACCATGCCCATTCACCATTGGAAGAACGCGCTCAATCGCTTTATGATTGAATTCCCGGACAGAATGCCGGAGCAGTTCTAAGCGGGCAGTTACACAGAATTATTTACAGTCTCGCCGATTTAGCTTTTATGTTCGATTTCCAGTTTATTATCCCGAATATGTATGCTTGTCTTGCCTTCGAGCATATCAAGCAGGTGTTGACCGGCGATACGCCGTCGCCAGCCTCTGAGGATATCCAGTTCACGTTCACCCTGGATGAGACGTTCTATCTCCTTGCGATTGGCCAGGGTGGCGGGGCTAACCTGATTGTCATAGGCCAGGTATTTGAGATAGAGCAGCAGACTGTCAATCAGCAGCTCCTGATCCCGGGTTGGGATAAAACGATCCCGGGTTTGAGGAAGTGCCGAGTCGGGGAGGTTGCGGGCCTGTTGTATCCGGTCGATCAACTGTTTGCCACAATCACGGGCAACCGATTCCGGCATTCCGCGGATGCCGGCAAGCTTTTCCAGCTTGTCGGGCTGGCGCTGCGCCAGGTTCAATAAAACATCGTCGCTCATGATCCATTTGCGCGGCTTATTCAGTTGCTGTGCGCGCTGCTCTCGCCAGTGTGCCAGATTTTTCAGAGCAGCCAGTTGTCGGGGTTTCAGGCGACCATGGCCACTGACGCGTTGCCAACTATTAGACGGGTCATTGACATACATTCGGGGGTCACTCAGTGCGGAAAAGTCCTCCTGCAACCAGTTTTCGCGCCCCAGTTTTTGCAGACGCGTCAATATTTCCGGGTACAGTTGCATCAGATAGACCACATCATCTGCGGCATAAGCAAGTTGTTTTTGCGATAGCGGGCGCTGTGCCCAGTCGGTGCGGGTATGGGACTTGTCCAGCTGGATACCAAGAATTTTTTCCACCATGGCGGCATAGCCGACCTGATCGGCAAAGCCGAGCAGGGTGGCGGCAATCTGGGTATCGAACATCGGTCCGGGAATTTTTCCGGTGAGATCGTAGAACAGCTCCAGATCCTGGCGGCCGGCATGTACCACCTTGAGAATGTCCGGCTTGTAAAGCAAATCAAGGAGGGGCTGCAGATGTTCAAGCTGCAACGGATCAATGAGGTATATCTGCTGTTCGTTGGCAATCTGGATCAGGCAAAGTCGGGCATAATAGGTCTTCTCCCGCATAAACTCGGTGTCCAGCGCCAGCACCGGGCTGTGACGGAGTGTTTCGCAGGCCGCTTCAAGTTGCGGTATAGTCTCGATATAGTGGTAATCCGACATGTATGAAGACACTACCAGCTCCAACAGATATTATCTACTGACCTATGGTGTTACACACGGACAACAGATGCAAGGCGGGTGGTTGCCATGAATAGCTGGTTACCGGACTACGCCCGGCCGCTCATACTGCGATTCTGGGAGATCTGTCTGTTACGCAAGGGGCCGGCGGATATACCGTATTCTCCGCCGCTACTCGTGTTGTTGCTGGTGACCGGGTATTTTCTGGACAACCTGCGCATTAATTTGCTGTTACCCGAGATCACTGCGTTCCAGCTGGCCGGCATTTTGCTGGTACATACCCTGTTCATGGTGCTGATTACCGCCGGGCTTTTATTTCTGTTTGGTTATGGCGCACGGATAGTCCAGACCCTGACCGCATTCACCGGCACCGGTATTATTCTCTCGGTGTTGATCCTGCCCTTTGATTATATTACCAGCCTCAACCCTGAAAAGTTTACGATGGTGGCGCTGATCGTCATGGCAGTGCAGATCTGGAGCCTGGTAATTGCCGGGCACATTCTGTCCCATGCATTGTCGGTTCATCGGCTTACGGGTGTTATTATCGCCATCGGTTACCTGATTCTGGGGCTGGCGGCATTTGAATACCTGTTGCCGGTGACTGACTAAATTTTATCCGGATTGCTACTGAGTAAATCATGCATATTCATATTCTCGGAATTTGCGGCACCTTTATGGGGGGAATCGCGATACTGGCCCGCCAGCTGGGGCATAAGGTGACCGGCTCCGATGCCAATGTTTATCCGCCCATGAGCACCCAGCTTGAAGAGCAGGGGATCACCCTGATGGCGGGCTATGAACCCCAACACCTGGAGCCCCGTCCCGATTGCGTGGTGATCGGCAATGCCCTGTCACGCGGCAATCCTGCTGTGGAATATGTTCTGAATAACGACATTCCCTATACCTCCGGGCCACAATGGTTGTCGGAGCATGTTCTGGCTTCGCGCTGGGTGCTGGGTGTTGCCGGGACGCACGGCAAAAGCACCACGGCCAGCATGCTGGCCTGGACGCTGGAGGCCAACAAGCTTGAGCCCGGCTTTTTGATTGGTGGCGTGCCGGCCAATTTCGGCCTCAGCAGCCGCATCGGGCAGATGCCGTTTTTTGTGGTCGAAGCCGATGAGTACGATACCGCGTTTTTCGACAAACGTTCCAAGTTTGTCCATTATCGGCCGCGTACCCTGATCATGAACAATCTGGAATATGATCATGCCGACATCTTTGCGGATTTAAGCGCGATTCAGACCCAGTTTCATCACCTGGTACGGACAGTGCCCGGCAACGGCCTGTTGATCGTCAATCAGCACAGTCCCGCCCTGCACGAAGTGCTGGCGCAGGGCTGCTGGACGCCCTCGGAATATATCAACCACGCCGGCGGCTGGTCGGCGCAGCTTCTTGAAGAAGACGGCTCGGAGTTTGAAGTCAGTTTTGAGGGGCTGCGCCAGGGCCGGGTCAACTGGTCGCTGTTCGGCCAACACAATGTGGAAAATGCGCTGGCGGCGATTGCCGCTGCCCGCCACGCGGGTGTCCCGGCCGGCCTGGCGATCGAGTCGTTGAGCGATTTTCGCAACATCAAACGGCGCATGGAGATTCGTGGCAAGGTCAACGGTGTCACCGTCTATGACGATTTTGCCCATCACCCGACCGCCATTGCCACGACTATTAATGGTTTGCGTCGCCATGTAGGGACGGCACCGATCATTGCCGTGCTGGAGCCGCGCTCAAACACGATGCGTCTGGGCGTACAGCGTGAGGCATTGCCGGCAGCTTTGACACAGGCCGACAGGGTGATCATTTTGCGTCCGGCTGGTTTGTCATGGGATATGGCTGCTATATTTAACAAGTCGGATATGCCAGTGACTGTCGCTGATACCACCGAGGCAATTCTCGACAATATTCTGCAGCAGCTTGATGATGACACACATGTGTTGATCATGAGTAACGGCGGATTCGATAATCTGCACGCGCGTCTGCTTGAGCGGTTGCAACAAAACAACCTGCAAGAATAAACACCAAGGCCTGAGGTTATGTCCGATTCTGCTGAGCGTCCCGTAATTCTCGCCCTGACGGGAGCGTCGGGAGCACCCTATGCGCTGCGACTTCTGCAATGCCTGTTGGAAAAACAGCGGCCAGTCTATCTGTTGGTCTCCAAGGCGGCGCAAATGGTATTGCAAATGGAGAGTGAACTGGATATTCCCTCTCGCCCGGCGGACATGCAGGCCTGGTTTACCGAGTACTACCAGACCGATCCGGGATTGTTGACCGTATTTGGCAAAGAGCAGTGGACCGCGCCTATCGCCAGTGGCTCGCATAATGCCGGTCACATGGTGATCTGCCCCTGCACGACCGGCACACTGGCGGCGGTGGCCAATGGCAATAGCGATAACCTGATCGAACGGGCCGCGGACGTGATGCTCAAAGAGCAGCGTAAATTGATCATGCTCGTGCGGGAAATGCCTCTGTCGGTGATCCACCTTGAAAATATGTTGCGTCTTGCACGTGCCGGCGCCACCATCATGCCGGCCAATCCCGGTTTTTACTACCAGCCGCAGAGTGTTTCGGATCTGGTCGATTTCGTTGTTGCCCGGATTCTGGAACATCTGGGTATCGAGCAGTCCCTGACCCGCTCCTGGGGCGAGCCTGTTCCCGAATGAGTCGCATGAGCGGGTAGCAAGTCGATGAAAGTCACCCTTCCCCTGTTTCCCCTCAACACCGTTCTGTTCCCCGGCGGCGTGTTGCCGCTGCGTATTTTCGAGCCGCGTTATCTGGATATGGTAAGCCAGTGCCTGCGCACCGATTGCGGTATCGGGGTCGTATTGATCCAACAGGGCCAGGAAGTCGGCAAGGCCGCTGAAACCTATAATGTCGGAACACTGTGCAAGATCCGCTACTGGAATCGCCGCCCCGATGGCATGCTGGGGGTGACCCTCGAAGGTGAGCAGCGTTTCAGTATCCTGTCACGCCAGATAAACAAGAACCAGTCCATCGAAGCCGAGGTGGAACTGTTGCCGGAAATTATCGGTGGTTCACTGCCCGATTCACAGCAGTACCTGGCCCGTATACTGGACAATATCCTGAGCCAGCTGGAACCGCCTTATTCAACAATGCAGAAACATCTGGGTGACGAGGAGTGGGTGGCTTCGCGCCTGATAGAATTGTTGCCGCTGGATATGGAAGTCAAACAGCGTTTACTCAGTGTTGATAATGCCAGCCAGAAGCTCGTAGAAGTCGCTGCGGTATTGAAACAGCAGCCCGAAGATTGAAAGTCCAATCCCGGGTTATTCACTGTCCGGCTGCTGTCCCGGCTTCTCCCTCAGCAAGATAATCTGCAACGGATCGGCTTCGTGCCGGGTTATCAGGGCCCGGTTAGCCAGATCACCGAGAAAATTGTCCAGGGCCCGATTGAAATCATCAGCTGTTTTAAGATATTTGAGCGGCCCGATATGCACCGTTTCCAGATAGGCCACCTCGCCGACCCACAACGGGACTTCCCGGGCATTATGTTGCACGAACAGATCCGATTGCCACAGGCGCACGGTCAATAGTCGCTGCATTTGCTCGTTGAAGCGCACAAAGAGCAGATTTTCATAGCGCCCTTCATGCAAATGCGGAATCACGGGCAACGCCTCGATCGGCGTGGAAGGTCGCAACCAGCCGCGCCAGTGAGACTCGCCGGGTCGTTGCCAGCCCATGTCTTCCAGGGTGGTGATGAGCGCTTGCCGGTTTGCGGCCCATTGCAGGTTAAGCGGGTACTTTTGCTGCTGTAGCAGATCGGATCGATACTGCTGCAGCGCCTGCCAGCCGGTTTGTTGCCAGCCTGTCATACCCAGACGGTAATACTGGGTTGTTTCGACCGGCTCCGGGAGCCCCTTGTCCAGCTGGCTTGTCGGATAGGCCACCAGCAGGATGAAAATCAGCGGGATGGGATAATTCAGGGTTTTGAGGGGTAACGGGGGTGATCCAATATGGCGTCGATAGCCGATGCCCAGCAGGCCGACCCAGATCAGTCCCAGTAATATGCCGCCGAGGATATCACTCAGCCAGTGAATGCCAAGATAGAGGCGAGCAAAGGCAATCAACAGCACCAGTGAGGCACAGATAATATAAACACTGATGCGCAACATTGTCGGCATGTTGCGAGTCAACATGACGGCGATAAAGCCGTATACCGCGGTGGCGATAGTAATATGCGCACTGGGGAATACCAGGCTGGAATAACTGGCAGTGATATCCGGGCGCGGGACATCAAATAACAGTTGCAGGGTGTGAACCACAATCAGGGGCAAGGCCAGGGCGGCCAGGAGATGCCAGCCGGCCAGCCAGTTACGATACAGTGCCGTCCAGACAAACAGGATCAGGGTCAGGACGGCAAGAAACAGATCATCACCCAAATGACTGAAAAATAACATCACCCGATCAATGGGCGGGTTATGCAGTTGTTGTAACTGAAAATAGACCAGATCGTTTAACCCGAGAATCAGCGATCGTTGCGTCAGAAATTGTGACAGAGCGGTAAAGGCAACAGCGGCCAGTAATAACATCAGGGCCAACAGCGTCAGAATTCGCATTTCGGGATGCCGTGGATCGATCAGGGCCGCCGGCACCCGGCCAATCAGGGGATGTCGGTTGATCCAGTTAATGACATAGCTGAACAGAGTGTCGGTGCGCGGCACCAGAAAATAATAGAGCTGGCGGATAAACCAGAAGAGCAGCCACAGCAGGACCAGCAAAATGATCAGTAACAGTGAAAGGCGCCCGGCAAACTCCGCGGCCAGCTCCAGAGACAGACCAAAGGCCATGCCGGGCAACAATACGATCGGCCCCCATAACAGGGCCGAGCCAACGTTGGTCAGAATGAAGCGCCGGCGTGGCATGGCGAGCATCCCGGCGATGGCAGGAATAATAGGGCGCACGGGGCCAACAAAACGACCGAATAGAATGCTTTTTCCGCCATGGCGATGAAAGAACTCGACCCCGCGTTTCAGCAGGCCGGGCCGGTTGCGGAACGGCCAGATATTATAGAGTTGTTTGTGATAATGGCGGCCCAGCCAGTAGCTGATACCGTCGCCGGCAATCGCCCCGAGGATGGCGGCTGTGACCGTCCAGCCATAGTCCAGATAGCCGGTGGTGATCAGCGCGCCGAACACCACCATGAAAAAAATGCCCGGCACGATCAGCCCGATGACAGCCAGCGATTCACTCAGCGCAATGGCAAACACCAGCAAGGCGGCGATTACCGGATGCTGACTCAACCACTCAAATAACTGAACAAAACTGGCCATCGACATAAGCGGGATAATACCTGAAAAACCTGCCCGGGAATCCTATTGCGTCGGCAAAATATGATGACAGGATGGGTTGCCAGGAAAAATCTCACCACCAAGACGCCAAGACACAAAGAAGATATTTAATTTACTACCCGCTTTCCCTGGTCGGGAGCATTGCTAACCGCAATATGAAACTTGGTGTCTTAGTGTCTTGGTGGTAAGTATTTTGTCGATCAGAGCGATGCGAACACCTTCTCGGCCGCGTCCAGGGTGGCGTCGATATCCGCTTCAGTATGCGCGGCGGAGACGAAGCCGGTCTCGAATGCGGCCGGGGCCAGATAAATACCCTGCTCCAGCATGCCGTGGAAGAAGCGCTTGAAGCGTTCCATGTCGCAGTTGCTGACCTGATCGAAGCGGGTGATGATCTGCTCGTCACTGAAGAAATAACCGAACATGCCACCGGCCTGGTTGGTGGTCAGCGGGATGTTACTGGCTTCGGCACGCTGGCGCAGCCCCCCTGTCAGCTGATCGACCCGTTGACCGAGGCGTTCGAAGAAGCCGGGCTGACTGATCAGGTTCAGAGTGGTCAGGCCGGCGGCCATGGCGATCGGGTTACCGGAGAGGGTGCCGGCCTGGTAGATGGGACCCAGCGGAGCGACCTGTTCCATGATCTCGCGCTTGCCACCGAAGGCGCCGACCGGCATGCCGCCGCCGATCACCTTGCCCAGGGTAGTCAGATCGGGCGTGACACCGAAATATTCCTGGGCGCCGCCGAGCGCCACGCGAAAGCCGCTCATGACTTCGTCGAAGATCAGCACACTGCCGTGCTGGTCGCACACCTCACGCAGGGTCTGCAGAAAACCGTCCACCGGCGGGACGCAGTTCATGTTGCCGGCCACCGGCTCGACAATGATGGCGGCGATCTCATCGCCCAGTTTGTCGAAGGTTTCCCGCACCTGCTCGCTGTCGTTGTAGGTGAGGGTGAGGGTGTGCTCGGCCAGCGAGGCGGGCACGCCCGGCGAGGTGGGTACGCCCAGGGTGAGCGCCCCGGAGCCGGCTTTGACCAGCAGCGAATCGGAGTGGCCGTGATAATTGCCCTCGAACTTGACGATCTTGTCGCGCCCGGTAAAGCCGCGCGCCAGGCGCAGTGCCGACATGGTGGCTTCGGTGCCGGAGTTGACCATGCGCACCATCTCCACTGACGGCACCAGCTCGCAGACCTTGTCGGCCATCTGGGTTTCCAGTTCGGTCGGCGCGCCGAAGCTCAGCCCGTTGTGCAGCACCGCCTCGACCGCCTTGATCACCTCCGGGTGGGCGTGGCCGACGATCATCGGTCCCCAGGAACCGACATAGTCGATGAACTTGTTGCCGTCCTCGTCGAACATGTAGGCCCCTTCGGCCCGCTTGAAAAACAGCGGATCCCCGCCGACGCCCTTGAAGGCCCGGACCGGGGAATTCACCCCGCCGGGGATGTGTTTCTGGGCGGCAACAAACAGATCATGCGAACGGGACATAACGCGCTTCCTTCAATTATTTCGAGAATGACAAATCGGGTCTAAACAGGCTGAATGATAACCAAATCAGGCATCCGGCGACAGGGCCGGCAATAGTGAGGTGACTGGGAAATAAACGCAGAGGACGCGGAGGCGCAGAGGCGCGGAGTACCGAGAATCATGGCGAATGATCTGAGCTGGATCCATCAAGCTTGTCCAGAACCGTTGTTTCAATGAAAGGTTATTCAGGGTGACATGACGCTTTTTCTCCGCGACTCTGCGCCTCCGCGAACTCCGCGTTAAATACACTGGACTGGAGAAGTGCTTCAGTCGAAGCAGCGGCTGAGGTGGCGGGCGGCGGTTTCGATGTCGTCCTGGCCGAACAGGGCGTTGACCACGGCCAGCATGTCGGCGCCGGCTTCACGCAGGCGGGGGGCGTTGTCGGGGGTGATACCGCCGATGGCGGCGATGGGCAGATCGAGCTGTTGGCGGGCCTGTTCGAGCAGCGCCAGCTCGGCCTGCGG
The DNA here is from genome assembly GCF_034522235.1 of Thiohalophilus sp. Lineage (NCBI taxonomy): Bacteria > Pseudomonadati > Pseudomonadota > Gammaproteobacteria > Thiohalomonadales > Thiohalophilaceae > Thiohalophilus > Thiohalophilus sp. The sequence continues at coordinate 450,250 of NZ_JAXHLN010000002.1, forward strand.
GGCGTCGGGTTTGGTGCTGGAGGGGAAAAAACGGCCGAAGGCGACGTAGTCGGCGCCCTGCTGCTGCGCTGCGAGGGCCCGTTCCAGCCGGTTGTTGCAGGAGACGCCAATCAGCTTGTGGCGACCCAGCTGGCGGCGCGCATCGCTTAAAGTGGCGTCTGTCTGGCCCAGGTGGACGCCGTCAGCGTCGATTTCCTGCGCCAGGGCGACATCATCATTGATCAAAAAAAGCGCCTGATAGTCGCGACACAGGCTGGCGAGGCGGGTGGCCTCGTGACGGCGTCGTTGCGGCTCGGCCGATTTGTCCCGGTATTGCACAATACGTGTCCCGCCGGCGAGCGCGGCGCGTACCGCCTCAAGAAGCGGCTCGCCGGTGAGTCGACCGTCAGTGACCGCGTACAGTCCCAGCAAGCGGGGATCGCTCACGCCTCGTCGCCCCGGGCCCAGAACAGCCGGTTGGGAATATGCTGGCCCATCCCCGGGCGAAAGCCCTGCTGCAGGGCGTGCCAGGTAAACTCCTGCGCCTCATGAATCGCCGCAAACGGATCCAGCCCCTGGGCCAGAAGCCCGGCGATGCCCGAGGCCAGGGTACAGCCCGAACCGTGGTAGTGATGGGGCAGGCGATCCCAGCTAAAGGTTTCCAGCTGGCGGTGATTGGCATACAGATGGTTGTCGATGTGCGGGCCCGGTTCATGGCCGCCGGTGATGAGCACGTATTCGGAGCCCAGATCGAGCAATTCCTGGCCGCAGGCATGGAGAGTGTCGGCTTCGGGGGCGAGGCGCCGGGCCTCCTCGCTGTTGGGAGTGAGCACCGTGGTTTGCGGCATCAGCAGGGTTTTCATCGCGTTGATAATGGGATCGTCGGCCAGCTCCCCGCCGCCCCCGGCGGCGAGCACCGGATCCAGGACCAGCGGAATATCCGGGTAGTCCACCAGGATGGAATGAATCGCTTCGATCACCTCGACACTGCCGAGCATCCCCAGTTTGAAGGCGGCAATGGGTATGTCTTCCAGTACCCCGCGGGCCTGTTCGATCAGCAGCATAGGATCCACCGCCTCAAACCGGTGGGCCGATTGGGTATCCTGCACGGTCAGTGCGGTAATGATCGGTGCCGCATGGCCGCCCATGCTGGCGAGGGTCTCGATATCGGCCTGAATACCGGCGCCGCCGGTGGGGTCCAGACCGGAAAAACACATCACCGCGGGGATCGCAGACTCGGACATAATATCAACCTGGGCAAAAATGACTGTAATCCAATGAGATGGAGTCTAACACGGACAATTCAAGCGATTCCTATTAGCCGCGCAAAATGCGATAATAGTTGATTCAAACAGTCAACGATGTAGTGGTCATCATGGAATACAAGCAATACATGTGTGTCGTCTGTGGTTTTATTTATGACGAAGAACAGGGCCTCCCCGAAGAAGGGATAGCCCCGGGCACTCGCTGGGACGATATCCCCGAAGACTGGCAGTGTCCCGAATGCGGGGTGGGCAAGGAAGACTTCGAAATGATCGAAATCTAGGGTTTGAAAAATTTACCGCAGAGACGCAGAGAACACAGAGAAAATAATAAAAGCGGGCTATTTAGCTGGATATAGGAAGATCTGCAGTCAAAACGGATTTTGTATAATAACGTTCGCTGATAATGCTTTACGGCTAGTGAAAGAATTATAAGAAAATAAAACTTCGCGTCCTCTGCGCCTCTGCGCCTCTGCGGTGAAATATTTCTATTCCGGCAGAGTCCCTGCCATCTGCGCCAGCCAGGCGGTTTTGGCGGACAGTTCCAGTGAGCAGTTCCATTTGTAAGCCAAATTGATGGTCTCGGCCCGGGCGTAGACGCCGTGGCCGCGGACCACGGTGATCTTGTGCTGTGCGAGGGTGTCGGAGACCTGTTCCGGCGCTTCGGCCAGGTAGTTCTCGTAGGCGATGCTCAGCACCGGTACCGTGCCGAAGTAATAATTTCCCTCAAAGTCAGGCGGAGTAAAGTCACGCCCGTTGAGCGTCAGGGCCACGGTGTGTGCGCCGTGACCGTGGAGTACCGCGCGAGCCTGTTCGTTTTTCTGATAGACCATGACATGCAGCCGTGCATCCAGGGAGGCGCCGTCGTCCAGGGTGCCGTCGATATCGCAGGCAATGAGTTGATCCGGTTCCAGGGTATCCGCGCAGGCGCCGGTGGGGGTGATCCAGATGGTATTGCCCTCGCGCACCGAGGCATTACCGCTGTGTGAATCGTTAATGCCGTACTGGCGCAGCCAGCGATAGTGGCGGATCAGATCGTCTTTGGGTGTCATGAATGATTCATCTTTAACGCTGTAACAGAACTGTCAAGAACAGGTCGTATTATCTTCCGGAATCCGAATATACAAAAACTGTTACGGGAGCAAGTATCATGATCGCTGTTTTGTCCAAATAAATCAATCGGCTGCTGCTGATTATGGCCGCAGTGTCACTGGCCGCCTGTGCCGCCAATACCACCACGTCAGAAAAAGATGACGTCCTGCTGGAAGCCCATCAACACGGGCGTATCCATATTTTCTATGACAGGGAGACTTTTGCCGAATTCATGCAAAACGGTGAAATGTATCGTCACGGCCGTATCTATGTATTCAATAGCTATCAGGATATGAAAGCCGTGCGTGATACCGGTCATGCGGCCTATTTTTATACCGAAATCGCTTCCGGACCGAAAGGTGAAATCGTGATTCACGTGCTTAACAACGATAACAAGAAGCAGAAGCCGATTGACTTGATCAAGGCTTTTAAAGAATTTCACGCTAAACAGGTGTTCCGAATACCCGATCACTTTGTTCAAAAGATTGCTTCGCTTCGCTCGCAATGACCGAAAATAGAGAGGTCATTGCGAGGAACAACGTGACGAAGCAATCTCTCTGGACTGGTATTCGGAACACCTGTTTAGTTAAGTATGACACGTCGCCTTCGGCGACAGACCCTGACACCGCTCGGCCATAGCGGCTGGAGGGAGTCCGGATTATTTTTTGTCTCCAATTTTCGTGAGTGCCAGTTGGTCGAGATTGGGCCGACCCAGATAATAGCCACAATGGTTAAAGACGGTCACGAGATCACTGGTTACCGGTGCTGGCGGGCCTTGAGTTGACGCACGACCCACAACCACAGGCCGCTGCAGGCGAGAAAGATCAGGGCTACGGCAATAAAGTCGAAGAAGTAGACCCCCCCCTGGTTCAACAACCGGCCACTGTGCAGATCGAGAATGACGCGTTCCAGATCCAGGCCTTTGCCCCGATAGAGTTGCCGCATTTTCTGATGCACCGCGTCGGGCAATGTGGATGGGGCGGACCATCTGACGGCTTCGAGGGTCAGGGGTTTCCAGTTAATCAGATCGGCATCGGCAACGTAGGTCCCATGTGCCGCCTTGACCGCGACACGTTGATCCGAGGTCAGGCCGATGGCCCACATGCCGGCCGGAACGCCCTGGTATCCTTTCAGGCTTTCGATTACCTCCCCTTCGGGTGTCAACAACAGCAGTTCACCTTCCAGGGCGATGATCAGCATGCCTTGATAATTGATCGCCCCCAGCAGTTCACCCTCGTAGTGGCCCAGGTCATGTCGTTGTGTCAACAACCGGGAGTCCCACTGACTGACCCAGTGATCGAGGGTACGATAGCCGCTTGTTTCCGGGGGTGCCTGCACACCATACCAGTTCAGTAGCCAGGTATTCTGTACATGGCTGTTATCCAGTTGCAGATCCTCGGTGTGATTAAGCATCAGCCCGGTGATGCTGATCAGAATCACAAACAGTGCCGCGGTGATCCCGATATAGCGGTGCCATTGGTAAACCGATTTAAGCTTGATTCGGGAACGTTTGTGCCGGGTCATGGTGTACGGGTTACGTGTTGATGGAAATAGAGGGCCAGGCGGCTGAGCTTGGTCAATGCCCGTACCGAAAGCGTCGCACCGGTAATGCCGTCAATCGATTTATTCAGTTCAAGATCAGCATTCAGCTCTGCCTGCTTGAATTGGTTGGTAAAGAACGGGTATTTGACTTCCCAGCCACGGCTTTCCCGAAACACCAGCACCTTGATCGTTTCGATGCTCTTGTCGTTGATCACGATGCCTACGGTAATCGGCCTTTCCTTGCCGATCTCCTCGAGGATCCAGGCGGTCCGGTTGCCTTGCTGCCAGTAGCGGGTACGCAATGTGTCGGGACGATGTTGCAGTATCTGTTCGGCCCGGGTGCGCACAGCGCCGCTAATCCACAGGACTTTCGGTTCCGGTACATCGGTGTTAAATGTCTGTTCCAGAAATGCCTCAGGGCTCTGATAGACCTCCGCGGTGACGAGCGGGCTGAACAGAAGTGTCAACGCAATAAGAATGTCATGTTTGAATCGTTTCATGGCGCGTAGGATAAACAAAAAGGCCGGATATTCCGACAGGAATATCCGGCAATCGGCTTGGGAGGAGTCAACCGTGCCTAGAACTGATAGCCAATGCCGACGTTGAAGCCGTCGTATTCGCTACTGCCGGCGGGAACATCCTGATCCTGCAGGTCGACCTTGATCACGACGTCTTCATGCGGCCAGTAGTTGAAACCGACATCCGTCTGGCTGTATTCGGTATTGGTGCTGCTGCCGGCCTGGTTGTCCCAGACATTGTGGCGGGCAAAGACACCGAACTTGTTGGTCAGCTTGTAAGACGGTTCGATATACCAGCCGGTCTGCTCGTCGGCACCGTTGGCGGCCGGGGCAGTGCCGTCCAGATCCCAGGTGGCGTACAGCGCACGCAGGCCGAACGCGCCCGTGTTATAGATGGCATGGGCCTCGATCAGGTTCGCGCTGCCGAGGTCGTCGCTGGCGTCCTGGCTCATGTCGCTCTGGTGCTGGACGGTGGCGGCCAGCTCCAGGCCGGGGATGCCGGTGTATTTCAGCCGGGCGGTGGTGGCCAGGTCGGAGGCATCGGCCTTGGCGCTTTTCTGGCGACCGCCGCGCACGGCCATGCTGCCGCTCGGATCCACCTTCAATCCTTCATGAACGCCCAGGTTGTAGCTGAAACCCTGGCCGAAGCGGCCGGTCAGCTCGGCACCGGAAGTCCACCAGGTAGTTGGGATGATGTTCTTTTCAACCGGGTTGCGTTCCACGCCGTAGAAGGTCGGTGGTTCGTGGGTTTCGTTGAGGATACCGACCGGCAGCAGAAACAAACCGCCTTTGGCGGAATTCCGGTCATTCAGATCAAATTCCACATAAGCCTGTTCCAGCTCCACCGCGCCGGGTTTACTTTCGCCAGAGTAGGCGTGTTCGACTTCCAGTTCGGAGAAGAAGCGGATGTCGTCGGTGTACTCGTAGCCGAAGAACAGCACGAAGCGATGGAAGTCCATCATCTCCTTGTCGTCGCCGCCGGCCAGCTGGTTGTCCAGGTTGTTGTAATGCAGTTCGCCATAGCCGCCGATGCTGAGCGGGCCCAGGCCAGCACTACTCTGCTGGCGATCGATCATCTCGCTGGTGGCGTTGAGCCGTTCCATGATGGTGCGGTTTTCCTGCTTCAGGGTGTCGATCTCCTGGCGCAGCTCCTCGTCCGCCGCCAAGGCGGGGGTGGTGGCCAGCAGCCCGGCAGTGAGCAGGGCCAGGGGGGTTGTGTGCTTCATTACGCTATCCTCATTGAGTTGATTGAACAGGTTTGTTTCGTTTCAGCGATGGCAGGAACTTTATCGTAAGAAGAACCTAAATGCAAACCATTATCATTCACAAATACGAGAAAGCTGATACAGGCAGGAAGCAGGGGTTTTGGAGTAAGTGTGTACTAACTAGAAGGGCTTGACGACCGCCAGCAGGACCACGGCGATCAGGAGGAGCACGGGAAATTCATTATACCAGCGGTAGTAGATATGCGAGCGGGTATTGCGCTCATGCTTGAAGTCGAGCAGTAATTTGCCGCAGTGGAGATGATAGATAATCAGGATGGTGACCAGCACCAGCTTGGCGTGCAGCCAGCCGCTGTCTTTATAAGCCGCCCAGGCGTAATCCATCAGCAGCCACAGTCCCAGCGCAATGGTAATAATCGCCCCGGGCGTCATGATGCCGTAGAACAGCTTGCGTTCCATGATCTTGAAGCGCTCGCGGCTGGCATCATCCTCGGCCATGGCGTGATAGACGAACAGGCGCGGCAGATAAAACAGGCCGGCGAACCAGGTCACCATAAACACGATATGCCACGCCTTGACCCAGAGCATGCGGCGTTATCCTTGCGGTTGTGAGCCCAGCATGGCCAGAATGCGATCTCGCACCTTGTCCATATCCAGTTCGCCAATCTTATGATGGACGATACGGCCCTGTGGGTTGATCAGAAAGTGGGTCGGGGTCAGCTTGACATCGCCGAAAGCCCGGGCGATCTCGCTGTCGATGTCGAGTACGATGGGATAGGGGATGTTGCGCTCCTCGCGCATGCGCATGACGTGATTGGGCGGATCATAGGCCATCGCAACCCCGATGATCTCCAGGCCTCTGGGCGCCAGCTCGTGATACATCTCGATCAGGTGTGGCATTTCTGCAATGCAGCCGGGGCAGGAGGTGGCCCAGAAGGTCACCAGCACCGGCCGGTCCTGTTGCTGGTATTGCTGTAGGCTGAGGGGCTCGCCCTCGACATTCTTGAAACTGATATCCGGCGCCCGTTGCAGGCCTGACGGGCTGAACCAGAGCCAGGCCAGCGCACCGATTAACAGAACGATAAAAGCGGCGATAAAGGTGTCACGGGTTTTCATGTTTGACAGCGTTTCCCTGGGTATTCTGTTTATGTAAGTAGGCGTCCGCGAGGGCCTGATAAATCGGTCGGGGACAGACCAGACTCGAGACACCGCGGGCGATCAGTGCGGTAGCCATCAGCGGCAACAGCATGCCCGAATTGTCGGTCATTTCCATCACAATGACAAAAGCGGTGATCGGCGTTTGCACCACGCCACTGAAGTAGCCGACCATGCCCAGCATGATCAGGGCGGCAGCGGGCAGATGGGGCATCAGCCACGCCAGATCGGCCCCGAGTCCGGCCCCGACCGACAACGAAGGCGCAAAAATCCCCCCGGGGATGCCGCTGAGATACGAGGAGAGGGTGGCCAGCAGCTTCCATAGCGGAAACAGTAAGGAGCTCTCGCCGCCGTCGACCAGCTGTTGCGCCTCCAGATAACCGGTGCCAAAGCTTTGACCGTCGGAGGCAAACCCCAGCACGCTGATGAGCAGTCCACAGCCGAAGGCGACCCGTACGGGATAGCGCCAGGCCACCGGGGCGATGTGCCGCGAGCCGAGAACCAGCCCCGAGGCAAACAGGCCGCCCAGCAGTCCGCCCACCACCCCGCAGATCAGCACCGCCAGCCAGGCGCCGGACAGTGGCAGGCTGGCATCGGTGCTGCCGAAATAGGTATAGGGGCCGAGGATTACCAGCGCGGTGATCCCGGCCAGCACCACAGTGATAATCAGCGTACCGCTGGTGCGCTGTTCGAAGGAGCGACTCATCTCCTCGATGGCAAACAGAATCCCGGCCAGCGGGGTATTGAAGGCGGCGGAGATCCCGGCGGCCCCGCCGGCCAGAATCAGGGCGCGGAACATGTCCTGGCCACGCAAAGGCAGCGGTGCAAACCGACGCAGGGAATACATGATCGAAGCGCCGATATGGACGGTCGGCCCTTCACGGCCAATGGAGGCGCCGCAAAACAGTCCCAGGGTGGTCAGGACCATCTTGCCCAGCGCCACCTTGATGGACAGCACCTTGCGGCGCAGGGCGTGCTTGCGCAGCGACAGGGCGGCGATGGCCTGGGGAATACCGCTGCCTTCGGTGCCGGGAAAAAACCGCCGGGTCAGCCAGGCAATCAATGCCAGTCCCAGGGGCGGCAGCAAATAGGTCAACCACGGTTGCCGTTGGTGCAGATGATGGAAACTTTCATCCGCCGCATTGGCCAGCAGCGCAAACAGCGCGGCGACGGCACCCACGCACAGGGCGCTGCCCCACAACAGCAGGCGCATTTTCCATTTATTCAGGGAAAACAGCCGACGCCGGGTGCGATGGAGATGCTGACGGTACATATCACGGCATTCTAACATGGCGCAGTGCCACGATGCCGTGATTCTGGTGGGGTCACAGAGTGAGGCATAAAGGCCGGATTGCGGTAAAAAAACCGGCAAAAATTCTTGACCTTGCGAAATGTGCGGAATAGGGTAAGAGTCCCTTAGGGGAGTAACCGCCAAGCCTTAATAACAATAACCAAGCACGACCCAACTCAAGCGGCTTTTCAGCCGCTTTTTTGTGCGCGCCGCTTCTCCCGTCATATCCCCCGCTCGTCCAGTGGAAAACCCCGGAGCCGCTGAGATGCAAAGAAAAAAATGCCTTTTTCTCTCTTCTTGTTATGACAAGGGCTTCCTCGCACCTCGGACCTCGTAACTCGTCCCTTATATGCGGATATAGGTCCAACCCTCTCGCTGGCGGGAGAGGGCTTCGTTGAGCGCCGAGGAGACGATCCGGGTTTGCGGTAACAGCTCAACCGAGACCCCCTCACGACGCAGGCGGGTTAATGTCTCATTACAGGCCGAGACCACCAGGTTCTGGTACTGGTCCTGCAGGGCCTGGAGGCGGCGGGCGTGGGGACTGTTGTTGTTGCGTACCAGGGAGAGCCCCTTGCCGTTGGTGAGAATCTCCACTTCCACCGATTGTTGCCGGGCCAGACTGTTTTTCAGCAGTTTTTCGGTTTCATTGAGCAGGATATCTAGCCGTCGAGGCTGATTGCTGCTGACGTGCAGCATGACCCGCCAGGGTTGCGCGGTCGCGTTCGCCGGATTGGTGTGCACCGTGCTGGCCAGTTCAATCAGGCTGTTGGGGTTGTTCATACTGAAACCGGCCCAGCCCAACAGGGCGCCAAACCCGATCAACAGCATGGCGGCCAGCCCCATGAACCAGCGGGAGGGCGGGGTCCGTGGGGGGGTGGTTGTGTCTGGCAGGGGTTCACTCTGGTAGGTCAACCGGACCAGCTCATGCGCTTTTTGCAGGACGCAATTACGTCGGCCCAGTTGGGGATTATCACGCATGATCTCCAGCAGACGAGACTGCTCCTTCAGATCGAGTTGGCCGTCGACATAGGCATTGAGCTGCTCGTCGGAAAGTGTTTTGTCCCTGTTCATTTTATTCTCCTGAGTACGGCATTTTCTTCGAACGGTACCGAGGGCTTTTCCAGTATGCGTTCGACAAGAAGTTTACGGGCGCGACACAACCGGCTCATCACCGTGCCGATTGGAATATCCAGAACCTCGGCCACTTCGCTGTAGCTCAGTTCCTCCAGATCAACCAGGGTCACAACCTGCCTTTGACCCTGCGGCAGGGTGGCAACAGCGCGTTTTACCTGTTCTGTGAGCCGTTGCTGTTCATGCAATGACTGGGGCGTCTCACGTTCTTGCAGTACGTAATCATCCACATCCATATATTGCCGCTCGGAGCGAAGATGATTGCGCCAGCAATTGATCAGGATCTTGAAGCACCATTTATCAAAGCCGTCCGCATCGTGCAATTGATCCAGATTTTTCCAGACCCGGGTTAGCGCTTCCTGGGTAAGATCATCGGCCAGTGCCGGGGAATGGGTCCAGGAATAGGCAAGCCGATACAGTCGGGGTCGAAGTGCCTCGATCCGGCCTTGCAGGCCGCTTTTTTTACCGGAAAACCAGCTCATAGTGTTTATCAGTGTTGTTATTCAATACTTTTAAAGATGCATCCGGCGCTTTATTTATTCCATGAATTTGACTGTTCGAGCTCTCTTTAAAACTCATATCAATCCGCAGGCATCAGGGAGGGTGGGTGTTCAGTTCTGATGGCAAGACCATGATTTAGAAATGTGTTAAAAAAGTTTGAAATAGCGGGAATAAAAGTACTCCCCGATGTGTTTGGTAGTAATAGGGGTCGTTCAATGACGACCCTGAAGAAAAATAATATTTAACTCGCCATCATAAAGGGGAAATTCTATGAAACCAGCCATATGGAAAGCATGGGCGATCGCGTTGTTTTGTCTGACTTCGCTGTTTGCCGTCAATGCTAATGCGGCCAATGAGTTCGCCGAGGCAAAGGTCGTTTTGCAGATCAGCGATCCAAATCCTTTCAAGCAGACTCTGGTGCTGAATGTTGCCAATAATCTGGTCAAACATTACGGCCCGGATCGCGTTGCCATCGAGATCGTCGCTTTCGGTCCCGGGTTGCGCTTGCTGTTTGCTGATAATGCCAATACTGACCGCATTCAAAGTCTGGTAGGCAACGGCGTCAAGTTCAGTGCCTGCTCCAACACCACGGCCAATATGGGGAAAAAACTGGGACATCCGCCAAAGCTGAACAAAAACGCGGTGACTGTCAGTGCGGGCGTGGTGCGGATTCTGGACTTGCAAAAACAAGGGTATTCACTGATCAAGCCCTGATGACATAACAGTCTGACAACAAATATAAATTTTCTGAATTAAAGGGGATTCATAATGAATCTGTTCAAAAAGACAATGCTGATCTCGGCCTGTGCAGCCATGCTCGGGGGAGTGAGCCTTTCTGCCCAGGCGGCAAACTGGTTAATGCTGCAAGGTACAGAACCCAGGGACGCCGCACCGCGCGCCAAGCTGTGGGGCTTTATCCAGGCTCAGTACCAAAAAGATAATAGTGATCCAAGTGATGTTCCTGGTGGTTATATCCCACCCAAGCTGATTGGCCCGAAGCTGGAGTCACAGGAAGCCTTTAACGTCAATCGTGCGCGGATTGGTGTACGAGGGCAGGGGATGCCGCTGGATGGTAATGTGAACTATTTTATTCTTGCCGAGCTTGGATATAACGGGATTACGGCAGCCAATAATGGCGGGACCAATATTACCGATGCCAGCGTCACCCTGAATCATATTGATGGCGCACGAGTGCGTATGGGTCTGTTCAAAACGCCGGGTTTTGAAGAAGGATTGCAGGCAATTCATGTGTTCGATTACATCAATTTTACCAGCGCAGGTAATCAGCTGATGCTTGAACGGCATCCTGCAGATTCTGATACAGTTCAGCCGCCGATACCAGATGCAAACATGAATGCACATTCAACGCCGGTCGGCGCATTCCGTGATGTGGGGATCCAGGTATTTGATGCATTCCGTAATGGCGACTGGGAGCATAGCTATGCCGTCATGTACGGTAATGGCAATGGCCTGAACGGCTCGGATAATGATGAAAATAAAGATACTTACGTTTATTTGTCATCAGAGAAAATCTTTGGTGGCAGAGGTCCGCGCAGAGAAGGGCTGAAAATCTTCGCCTGGTATCAGGACGGCAAGCGGACTAATGTGTACGATCCTACCGAGGAGCAGGACCGGACCCGTTCAGGGGCGGGTGTGAAATATCTGAAAAAACCATTTCGTGTCACTGCGGAGTATTTGACAGGTGAGGGGATGATCTTTCAGGGGCAACACCGTCCAACACATTACTTTAATGACGAAGAAGCCGATGGTTATTATATTGATCTCGGCTGGTATATCCCGGGTACGAACTGGGAGCTGGATCTTCGCTATGATTCTTATACTCGTGGGGAGAATCATCCAACATCTGCCGCCAGTGACGAGTCCCGTTTTGATACGACCACTATCGGCGCTCAATATCACATCAACAAGAAAACACGCGTGAACATGGAGTATTCCAGTCGGGACTTCGAGTCGGATACGACTGCTGTAGATAACCAGTTGTTAGGCGTGGATTCGCGTCTGGCTGTGCAATTAACGCATATCTTCTGAATGTTTTTTTGATGAGACGTTGATTTCCGATCCCGGTTTTCGCCGGGCTCGGAATTCATCCCTTTTTCCAATATGTCCGGCTATCAAACCCGGGTTTTTCATTCTCAGGGTGCAGCCTGAGAAATTCATCACGTCCCGGTCTTTTCCTTTATCCCTTCAGCACTTATCATTAACCCTCTTAAGTAACCGGGCAGGATCATGATCAAGGCGGGTATTGTCGGCGGCACAGGCTATACGGGGGTGGAGCTACTGCGGCTTCTGGCTGCACATCCCGATGTCGAATTGCGCCTGATCACCTCCCGCTCCGAAGCCGGCCAGCCGGTGGCGGACATGTTCCCCAACCTGCGCGGTTATGTCGATCTCGCTTTCAGTGACCCCGATCCCGCGCAGCTGGCCCGGTGCGATGTGGTGTTCTTTGCCACGCCGCACGGTGTGGCAATGAACACGGCGGCCGCTTTGCTGGATAAAGGCGTACGGGTGATCGACCTGGGCGCCGATTTTCGCATCAAGGATGTGGAGGAATGGGAAAAATGGTACGGCATGGCCCACAGCGCACCGCAGCTGGTGGCCGAGGCGGTCTACGGGCTGCCCGAGGTGAATCGCGAGGCGATCCGTGAGGCCCGGTTGATCGCCTGCCCGGGTTGCTATCCCACCGCGGTTCAGCTGGGTTTCTTGCCCCTGATCGAGCAGGGACTGGTGGACATCGGGCAACTGGTGGCCGATGCCAAGTCGGGAGTCAGCGGTGCCGGGCGCAAGGCCAATGTCGGGGCGCTGCTGGGGGAGGCCAGCGAAAGCATGAAGGCCTACGGCGTGGCCGGCCATCGCCATCTGCCGGAAATCGTTCAGGGGCTCACCCGGGCCGCCGGTTCGCCGGTGGGGCTGACCTTTGTGCCCCATCTGACACCGATGATCCGGGGTATTCATGCCACTCTCTATGCACGACTCACCACCCCGACCAAGGGCCTGCAGACCCTGTATAGCGAACGTTATGGCGATGAGCCGTTCGTCGATATTCTGCCACCCGACTCGCACCCGGAGACCCGCAGCGTCAAGGGGGCCAACCACTGCCGGATTGCCCTGCACCGCCCCGGTGATGGTGATACGGTGGTGGTGTTGTCGGTAATCGACAACCTGGTCAAGGGTGCTTCAGGACAGGCCGTGCAGAATATGAATATCATGTTCGGTCTGGATGAACGCACGGGTCTCAATGCAATCGGATTGATGCCGTAGGATGAATCAATGAATCTGGTGGTCAAACCCCATCACCCGTGGAAGACCCGGGCGTTGTGGCTTCTTGCGGCACTGTTGATGCTGGCCGGTGGCTATACGCTGTTTGATTACGGGCGCTATCTGGCCGGGTATGACAGTGACGAGGCCGGCCGGGTGAAAAAAGAGCTGCTTCAGGTCAAAAAACGTCTCGAAGGGGAAATCGACGTGCTGCGTCAGGAAAAAGCCCTGTTGCAACGCGCGCGGCAAATTGAACGCCAGGCTTACGATGATCTGGACGGTACGATTAAAAACCTTCAATCGGAAATTCTCGAGCTCAAGGAGGAGCTGGCCTTTTACCGGGGCATCGTCTCCCCCCGGGAAGCCTCGACCGGTTTGCAGTTACAAAAATTCAGTTTCGAGCCACACGGGCCGGATGGCCGTTTTCGTTATCGGGTGGTTCTGACCCAGGTGCTGGGCAATGACAGGCTGGCCAGCGGCCGGGTACAATTGCAGCTTGAAGGGATTCAGGAAGGGGAGTCCAAGTCCTTGACGCTCAAGGATGTAACCGAGAATTCCGTCAACGAATTGCGTTACCGTTTCAAGTATTTTCAAAAATTGGAAGGGGATATCCGGTTGCCGGAGAATTTCAGCCTGCTGCGCGCGACCTTGCGGATTCTGCCTGGGGGGAGTGAGCGTAACAGCATTGAGAAAACCATCGACTGGTCGATTGAGGAGAGACAGGATAATGTGGGGTAACAATAAAAAACCGAATCGCACCGCGCAAATCGATTCGTTGATTGGCCAGAACACCGAGATCCAGGGGGATGTCATTTTCAGTGGGGGGTTGCATGTGGATGGCAGCATCAAGGGCAGCGTGATTGCCGAGGGCGCTGGCGAGGACTCCCTCTTGACTTTGAGCGAACGCGGCACTATTGAAGGAGAAGTGAAGGTACCGAATGTCGTGGTCAACGGCACGGTCATCGGTGACGTCCATGCCCACGGCCATGTCGAGCTGGCCGCCCATGCCCGCGTCCATGGCAACGTTTATTACAGCCTGATCGAGATGGCAATGGGGGCTGAAGTTAATGGAAACCTGGTGCACAAGAGTAGTAACCACTCACCTTCGGAAACAGGCAGTGGCCCGGAAGATTCTTGATTAAAACAATCAGGAATAGCATAATGGGGCGCTGTAGACGTCAAATCTGGTGGAGATAGTATTATGAGCAGCACAGCAACCGAGACAAACGAAACGGTCGATACGATGAGTCCCCTGATATTCACCGATTCTGCTGCGCACAAGGTTCGGCAACTGATCGAAGATGAGGGCAATGAGAATCTGATGCTGCGGGTATTTGTGACCGGTGGCGGTTGCTCCGGGTTCCAGTACGGCTTTACTTTCGAGGAAAATGAACAGGATGGCGACACCCGGGTGGACAAGGAGGGCGTCACCCTGCTGGTCGATCCGATGAGCTTCCAGTATCTGATGGGGGCGGAAATTGATTACAAGGAAGACCTCTCCGGCGCCCAGTTCGTGATCCGCAATCCGAATGCGACCACTACCTGCGGCTGCGGTTCGTCCTTCGGCGTCTGATTCTCCAGCCACGCCACGCTAAGAGACAATGGCATGATTTAAAGTCATGCCATTTTTGTTTGTGGCGGATAAAAAATAACCGCTCGCTCCTGGCCGGATTCGATAACTTTTCCGGCGTCCTTGCCAATACCGCGGATATTTTTTGTTATTCTTGGTGTAGCGCACCATTATTATCAAATTCAGGGAGTCTTCCATGAGTGAGTATCTGCCGGGGCTGGCAGGCGTTCCCGCCACCAAATCCAATATTTCGGATATCGACGGCGAGAAGGGCATTTTGTCCTATCGCGGCTACCCCATCGAACAGCTGGCCGAACACAGCACGTTTGAGGAGACCACCCTGTTATTGCTCGACGGGCGGCTGCCGACCGGCAGTGAACTGGAGACCTTCAGCGACCAGCTCAAGGAGAACCGGCGCCTCAAGTTCCATACCCGTGGCATGATGAAAAACTTTCCCAACACCGGCCATCCGATGGAGATGCTGCAGACGGTGGTGGCCAGCCTGGGGATGTTCTACCCCGGCAATGAATGCCTGACCGGCGGTGATGCCTGCGAGGACGTCAATTACATCCACAATATGTCGATCAAAATCATCGCCCGGGTGGCACCGATCGTGGCCATGTGGCAACACATTCGCGAGGGGTATGATCCGGTCGAATCCCGCGACGATCTGAGCCACGCGGAAAACTTCCTGTGGATGCTGACCGGCAGGGAACCGGACCCGTTGCTGGCGCGGATTATGGATGTCTGTCTGATCCTGCATGCCGAGCACACGATTAATGCCTCGACGTTCGCGGTGCTGGTGAATGCCTCGACCCTCTCCAGCCCCTACAGTGTGGTTGCCTCGGCCATCGGGGCCCTGTCCGGACCATTGCACGGCGGCGCCAACCAGCGGGTGCTGGAAATGCTGGAGGATATCGGCTCGCCGGAGAAAGCCGAGGAGTATGTGGACAAGCGGCTGGCTAACAAGGAGGTGATCTGGGGCATGGGCCATCGCGAATACAAGACCAAGGATCCGCGCGCCATTATCCTGCAAAAACTGATCGATCAGTACATGGAAACCAAGGCCGGCAACGTTAATCCGATGTTCGATATTGCCAAGGTGGTGGAGCAGGTTTGCGAGGATCGTCTGTCCCACAAGGGGGTGTACGCCAATGTCGATTTCTACAGCGGCATTCTCTATACCGAGATGGGCATTCCCGCCGATCAGTTCACCGCCATCTTCGCCATGGCCCGCTCCGCCGGCTGGCTGGCCCACTGGCGTGAACAGCTGGCCGATAATCGTATCTTCCGGCCGACCCAGGTCTACACCGGCGAGCCGGTCCGTAAATATGTCCCCATCGAAAAGCGCTGACACAACACGTCAGCGCTTTTCTCAGTGCCGAGGTACGAGGGACGAGTAACGAGTAACGAGGAAACCCGGAACTTTTTTCATTCCTGTTCCCGGTGGCAGATGTTTTAGCTGTTAAGTTATCACCGAGATGAGGCCATGAAGGATTTTATTTTCAAGCCTTCGTGTCTTGGTGTCTTCGTGGTGAAGCTTTTCCTCGTCACTCGTTACTCGTCCCTCGGCCCTTTCCCCGGATAGATCCCCCCCAACACCACCGGATGTGAAGCCCCCGTAACAGAGGGCAGGTTACCGGGCTGGCCGGAGAGTGTCTCTCTGGCCAGCCAGGCGAAGGCGGCGGCTTCGACCCAGTCGGGGTCGAGGCCCGCCTCGGCGGTGCTGGTGAGGCGGGCCGGGGTTAGCAGCTCTTCCAGGCGCTGATACAGGGTGCGGTTATGAATGCCGCCGCCGCAGATCAAGACCTCCTCCACGGATTCCAGCGTCGCTTGTAAAGCCTCGGCGATACTGCGCGCGCTCAGTTCGCACAGGGTGGCCTGCACGTCCCGGGGTGCCAGATCGGCAAAGGGTTCCAGTGCCGCTTGCAGCCAGTTCAGGTTGAAGTATTCGCGGCCGGTGCTTTTGGGCGGGGTGCGGGCGAAATAGGGATCGTGCAGCAGCCGTTCCAGCAGGCCGGGGTGCGCGTGGCCGCTGGCGGCCCATTCGCCGTCGCGGTCGTAGCTTTGTTGCTGATGCTGTTCGATCCAGGCGTCCATCAGGCCGTTGCCCGGGCCGGTATCGAAACCGGTGATCGGGGTGTCTGCAGCCGCTGGCAGCAAGGTCAGATTGGCGATGCCGCCGATGTTCAGGATCGCCCGGTTGCGGCCGGTATGACGAAACATCGCCGCATGAAAGGCCGGCACCAGCGGCGCACCCTGACCACCGGCCGCCATGTCGCGGCGGCGCAAGTCGGCGACAGTGGTGATCCCGGTCAGCTCGGCAATCAGGTTGGGATCGCCGATCTGCAACGTCGAAGGACTCGGCCCGTCGGGATAGTGGCGCAAGGTCTGACCGTGACTGCCGATGCCGGCGATCTGATTTGCCGACAGCCCGGTTTTTTCCAGCAGTGCACGAACGGCTTCTGCGAACAGTCGCCCCAGTTCCACATCCAGGCACATGACAGTGGTCAGCTCATCCTGGCCTGGGGTCTGCAACTGATAGAGTTGTTGGCGCAGCACGTCGGGCAACGGCTGGCTGTGGTGCGCCAGCAGGCGGGGATGTTCGCTGAAATCGAGCAGGGCAGCATCGATGCCGTCCATGCTGGTGCCCGACATCAGACCAATGTAATAGGTTGTCATGGGTTTATGCTAAGCAAAACGACCGGGCCCGACAATCCATCCTGATGCGGGCGGGCCGGTCTCACGCAAAGGGATGGCCGTTAATCCGGGGTAGTGGGGCGTGGTCGGTTCAGGGCCAGCATCGACGGACGGGCGGCATCCAGTTGGGCCAGTCGTTTTTCCGCCAGTTGCGTAAAGTCTGTTTTATACGCGGCCTTGATGGGTTCGGCATCAGGCAGCTTGACCGTTAAGGGATCGCGATGGGTCCCGTCGACCCGGAATTCATAGTGCAGATGGGGGCCGGTGGCGCGCCCGGAGCTGCCGACAAAACCGATCGTCTGGCCCTGCTTGACCCGACTGCCGACCCGCAGGCTGCCCTTGAAGCCGGACATGTGGGCGTACAGGGTGCTATAGCGGCCGCCATGTTGCAGGATGATGACCCGGCCGTAGCCCCCCTTCCAGCCGCGATAGACAATCTTGCCGTCGCCGGCGGCCTGGATCGGCGTGCCGGATCGGGCGGCGTAATCAACGCCCTTGTGCATGCGCATCCGGTTCAATACCGGGTGATGGCGTTTGCCAAAGCGCGAGCTGATACGGCGAAAATCGACCGGGGTACGCAGGAAGGCCTTGCGCATGGAATAGCCTTCCGGAGAGTAATAATCACTGCGGCCTTGCTCGTCGGTGTAGCGGATGGCGTGGACCCGGCGTCCCTGATTGATGAATTCGGCAGCGATGATCGGTCCGTCCTGAACTTTTTCGCCGTTGAGATACTGTTCTTCATAGATCAGGGTGAAATGATCGCCCTGGCGGATATCCAGTATAAAGTCGATATCCCAGCCGAAGATGGCGGTCATTTCCATGATCAGTTTGTCCTGCAGGCCGGCGGCCTTGCCGGCCTCGAACAGGGAGCTGTTGATCACGCCACTGGTCTGGGTGAGACGGCGATCCAGCTCGTGTTCAACAATCCGGGCGGCAAACTGTTCATCTTGCTGGCGGGTGACCTGCAGGGAGGTCAGCCGATCAATATCAAAGACCATTTGCCGGACGCTCTGGTCCGCATCCAGCTTGAGCCGCACGATGTCACCGGGATGCAGGGCACTCAGGTTCCGGGTGATGCGGCCGAGCTGCATAATCTCATGCAGATCCTGCGAGGGAATCTTGTGGCGTTTGAAGATGGCGGAGAGACTGTCTCCCCGGCGCACAGTGATTGTCAGCCAGCTTTCATCGGGTTGGGCCGCAACCGGTTGATCGGCCAACGGATTGGGCGGCAGTGACACCGCCACTGCTGAAGCGGTCTGGGTCTCGGCGGGTTGGGAGAACTCCAGGGGGATCGTAATTTGCGCCGGTGGCAGGACCCGGGCCAGTGGCGCTTGCGCTGTATCCTGACGCGAGGCGGCAACATCGGTGGAAAGAAAGGCCAACAGAGTCCCGGCCGCCGTAATCACTGCTAGCACGGCCAGGGTGTGCAGTCGCGACCAGCGGGGTCGCTGGCGCCGCATCGGGTGCCCCAGAGACTTGTAATCTTTCGTTAAGAATGTGTTGTAATCCACGGAATTATCTTATTTTTTTACAGTCGTTTCTTAACATAGCCTGATTCCGGGACAGCGTCAATTACTCCTGTCACAGAAAATTCCCCGTGCTGAGGCGCCGGCGACGCAGGTCGCGGGTCGGGACAGTAGGAGGGGCGCGAGACGATATGGTAATCTACGCAGCCTTTTTCGCACAGGACAAAATCACTCATGACAGCGATCGAGCCGATGCTGGAACAGATCAAGCGTGGCGCCGATGAGATTCTGATCGAGTCAGATCTGGTCGAGCGACTCAAAAGCGGTCGGCCCCTGCGTATCAAGGCCGGGTTTGATCCCACCGCGCCGGATCTGCATCTGGGCCATACGGTGCTGATCAACAAGCTGCGCCAGTTCCAGGATCTGGGGCATGAGGTGTTGTTTTTGATCGGCGACTTCACCGGCATGATCGGCGATCCCACCGGCAAGAGTGCGACCCGCCCGCCGCTGACCCGCGACGAGGTCATTGAAAACGCCCGCACTTACGAGCAACAGATCTTCAAGATACTCGATCCGGAAAAAACCCTGGTGATGTTCAATTCCAGCTGGATGGGGGAAATGAGCGCGGTGGATCTGATCCATCTGGCCGCTCGCCACACCGTGGCGCGGATGCTGGAGCGGGACGATTTTCACAAACGTTATATAGATGGCCAGGCGATCGCGATCCATGAATTCCTGTATCCGCTGATCCAGGGCTATGACTCGGTGGCCATGAAAGCCGACGTGGAACTGGGCGGCACCGATCAGAAGTTCAATCTGCTGGTGGGGCGCGAACTGCAAAAACAGTATGGCCAGCCGCCGCAGATTGTGCTGACCATGCCGATCCTGGAAGGACTGGACGGGGTACAGAAAATGTCCAAGTCCCTGAACAACTATATAGGGATTAACGAGCCCCCGGACGAGATGTTCGGCAAGATCATGTCGATTTCCGACGACCTGATGTGGCGTTATTTCGAGCTGCTCAGCTTCCGGCCCATGTCTGAAA